>JAUWTE010000011.1 GCA_030609765.1 Acidobacteriota bacterium | reverse complement strand
GGTGGTAGCATCAGCCCATGAGACGGCTTTCATCAAGCAGGAGTGCGGCTCTGAGCTCCTTGTCGTGACTCCCGGCATTCGCCCCGCAGGAGCTTCTGTGGACGATCAGGCACGAGTCGCGACCGTGGAGAGCGCGGTAGGGGCGGGTTCAGACTTCCTGGTAGTGGGTCGTCCCATCCTCAGAGCGCCAGATCCGGGGCGTGCTGCGGCACAGATTCGAGCGCAGATCGAGAAGGCATATGACGCCAGATAGAGAGCGGGAGGCACTTCTCGAGGGTGGTGCCCGCGAGGGGGGCCTCGAGGAGCTCGAGGAGAGGCTCGAGTACAGGTTTCAGGAGCGGGGGCTGCTGCTGCAGGCTCTTTCACACCGGTCTTTCGCCAACGAACACCAGGAGGAGATGCTCGACAACGAGGTCCTCGAGTTCCTCGGTGACGCGGTGCTCGGCCTGGTGGTCAGCGAGATGCTCTATCGACGCCATCCGAATCTGACCGAAGGCCAGATGTCGAAGCTCAAGGCATTACTGGTGTCGGCAGGAATGCTGGCCCGCAAGGCAGAGGAGATCGATCTTGGCTCCTACCTTCTGCTCGGCAAGGGGGAGGAGAAGACCGCTGGCCGGGGCAAGGATTCCCTGCTAGCGAACGCTCTCGAAGCAGTGATTGCCGTCCTCTACCTGGACGGCGGGATGCCCGTTGTGACTGGCTTCCTGGATCGGATGTTGTTGCCACAGCTAAGTGCAGCGATCCAACGGGAACCCACACTGCAGGATTTCAAGTCCCTCCTGCAGGAGAAGCTACAGGCGGTGGGTCGTCCCCTTCCCGTGTATCGGGTGATCGGTGAGAACGGTCCGGATCACGAAAAGGTCTTCCTCGTGGAGCTCGTTGTCGACGAAGAGCGGCTTGCCGACGGAGAAGGGAAGACCAAGAAAGCGGCAGAGCAGGCGGCTGCCGAAGTGGCGCTTGCCGATCTGCACGGTTAGTCGGAACCTCTGCACGGGTCGCGGCCCTTGCGCTCGCTCGCTTCACGATCCGTTGCTAGTCCTCGACCAGCGACTTCTCGATCCAACCGCCCCCGAGTAACAAGTCGCCATCATAGAAGGCCACGCCCTGCCCGGGGGCGACGGCTCGCTCGACGGCATCGAAGCGGAGCTCGACTCTACCGCTGCCGATGGGACTGAGCGTGGCGGGTGCTTCCTCGTGGCGGTGGCGGATACGAGCAGCCACGCGCACGGTTTCTTCAGGTGGCGGTACCGAAATCCAGTTGCAGTCCGTGGCGATGAGCCCTCGGCTTTCCAAACACATGGAGGGGCCGACGGTCACGGCTCGGCTATCGGCATCCATGTCAATTACATAGAGAGGTTCGTTGCTCGTGATGCCGAGTCCACGACGTTGTCCGATGGTGAAGCGGTGCAGGCCGCCATGGCTCCCCAGAACTTCACCGCCAACGCTGAGGATCGATCCCTGGCGCTGTTGCAGCGATGTTCCAATGCGTTCCTCCAGGAACGAGTCCTTGTTGCCATCGGGGATGAAGCAAAGCTCGTAGCTCTCGGACTTCTGTGCCACCGAGAGCCCGAAGCGGGCGGCAGCCCGGCGCACTTCGCCCTTTGAGAGGTTCCCGAGCGGGAAGCAGACGTTGCTGAGCTGCTGAATGGGAACATCGAACAGGAAGTAGGACTGGTCTTTGTCAGGGTCCTTCGCCTTGCTGAGTTGGGGGCGCTCGTCATCGAGAGCCAAACGCGCGTAGTGGCCCGTGGCCAGCATTTCAGCATCGAGTCCTCGTGCCATCTTGCCGAGCAGATCGAACTTGACCAGCCGATTGCAGCGGATGCAGGGGCTCGGTGTTCGCCCCTCTGAGTAGGCCCGCACAAAGGGCTCGACGATCGAGCTCATGAATCCGTCGCTGTGGTCGAAGACGTAGTGCGGGATGTCGAGGTGGGCAGAGACTGCACGCGCGTCGGCGATGTCGTCCGGCGAGCAGCAACGGCCCTTGCCCGCGGCCAAGTTCAGCTCGGAATGGTCCCAGAGCTGCAGGGTCAGGCCGACGACCTCATGCCCCTCCTCCTGCAGCAGCGCTGCGGCGGTCGAGGAGTCTACGCCTCCGCTCATGGCGACTGCGATGCGGGCCATCAGCTCACGCTCTCCACCCCGGCTCGACGCAGCGCCTCGACCGATTCAGGGATGATACGGATGGCGCGATCGATCTCCTCCTGGTTTGTTTCGTAGCCCAGCGAGAGGCGCAAAGCTCCGCCACGCAACTCCGGAGCGATGCCCATGGCTGCGAGCACGTGCGAGGGCTCCGGAACTCCAGTCGAGCAAGCTGCGCCCGAGGCGGCGGCCACACCCTCGAGATCGAGGCGTGCCACCAGGGCGTTGCCATCGCAAGAGGCAAAGCACAGGTGCGACGTGTTGGGAAGCCGACCTTCGGGTGCTCCGCTTCGGAAAACGTCAGGAACCTGCTCCATCAAGGCATTTTCAAGGCAGTCGCGTAGGTCCCTTACACGCTGCGCTGCCTCTTCGCGGAGGCGCCTGACCCTCCTGCAAGAGGCCGCGAAGCCACTGAGCAGGGCCACAGGCTCGGTGCCACCTCGTCTTCCTGCCTGCTGTGCACCGCCCCGCAAGTGGGGCTGCAGAGGCAATCCTCGCCGCACGAACAAGGCTCCAACCCCAACAGGGCCAGCCAGCTTGTGGGCCGAGATGCTGACCATGTCGGCGCTCGTCGTCAGTGAGCCCAGATCCAGCCAGGGAGCGGCCTGCACTGCGTCACAGTGGAAGAGCACACCACGCGCCCGCGCCAGGCTGGCGATCTTCTCGATGGGCTGCAGAGTGCCGACCTCGTGGTTGGCCGCCATCACGGAGATCATTCGCGTGTCGGGCCTGAGTGCGAGCTCGAGCTCCTCGAGGTCGATCTTCCCGACAGCGTCCACGCTCAGTCGTGTCACGGCTACCCCCGCCGTTTCGAGTGCCGCGGCGGGCTCGAGGACGGCCGGGTGCTCGACAGAAGAAACGATCAGATGTCCTGTCGGAGGCCAGTCAAAAGCTCCCCAGATGGCGAGATTGTCAGCCTCTGTGCCGCCACTGGTGCAGACGATGTCGGCAGGCTCGACGGCGAGAAGCTCTCCCACTTCACGCCGTGCCTTCTCTACGGCCGCTCGAGCACTCCTGCCGGATCGATGCGGGCTGGAAGGATTTGCGGCCCGCGGTGCGAGCCACACGGACATGGCCTCTGCCGCTTCCGCTGCCAGCGGCGCCGTAGCGTTGTAGTCGAGATAGATGAATTCCTGCTCGGGCATGGGCACAGGATGCCACGGACGCCGTGCCGTAAGGAAGTTCGCCGTTGCGGGCAGGGTGACACCGGCAGGATGGGTTCACAGTCGTTCAGTACGGCTCGGTGCGGATCGACGGGGCCGGATGTACTCTTCTGCCCGCGATCGCAAGGTCGCGCTCCACATGGTGGGCGTGTCCGGGATTGTGGCACCCGCGACAGGCTTGTCGGCCGTCCCGCAGACCGGCGTTGCGACGTTTCAACGGGTCGATCATGACCGCCAGGCTGGAATATGCGGATCCTGGACCGTGGCAGGCCTCACACGCGACGGCTACTTCGGCGTTCAAGACCAGATGATCCAGATCGTAGAGGGGAGCATGGCAGCGTTGGCAGCCAGCGTCGAGCTTCTGCTCTTCGCTCAGTGCCGTATCCGCGCTGGCATGCGGGCTCAGTGTCCAGGAGGCGAAGATGGCGCGGTGACATGCGCGACACGTGGTACTGCCGATGGCGGAGAACCGACTCGGGACGAGCTGTTGCGGCAGGGGATCGAGTAGGGGGCGGGCGCCCTCATGATAGGCTCGAATCTCGATAGCCCGGCTGGCGGGCACAGTGGCATCGTCCACAGTTGTAGCCCAACCGGCGACAACGAGTATGATGCCAAAAGCAAGCGTCAGCGCGAACTGTGTCACCGCAGCCACCCTGCCGTCAGGACGCATGGGGCGATCACCGTCGAAAAGCCCAGTCTAGCAGGAGGAGGGGATCTTCCCCGCCGTGGGCAGGCCTATTGGCGACCTTGCGGCGGTTACGGTGGAGCGCAAGAGAATCCCAATCAGTCACCGTTAATGGATCAGGAGACGGGCAATGGCAGATTTCGTCGGCGTCGACTTCTATGAGATGGACGAGATGCTGTCTGATGAGCAGCGCTTGGTGCGGGACACCGTCCGGAAGTTCATTCAGGACAAGGCCCTGCCGATCATCGAAGACCACCAGCGCGAAGGTACGTTTCCAATCTCCCTTCTGCCCGTAATCGCCGAGATGGGGTTGCTGGGGGCTCACATTCCGGACTACGGCGCCGGAATGGACGCACTCGCGTACGGCTTGATCATGCAGGAGCTCGAGCGCGGTGATACTGGTATTCGCTCGTTCGCATCCGTACAGGGTGGGCTCTGCATGTACCCGATCTGGCGTTATGGCTCCGACGAGCAGAAAGACGAGTGGCTACCGCGCATGGACGCGGGGGAGGTCATTGCCTGCTTCGGCCTGACGGAGCCGGATGCCGGGTCGGATCCGAGTGCCATGCGTACGCGTGCCGAGAGAGACGGCGACGACTGGGTGCTCAACGGCGTCAAGTACTGGATCACGAATGGAACCCTGGCCCATTTGGCGGTGATCTGGGCGATGACCGACGATGGCGTCAGGGGCTTTCTCGTGCCCACCGACACCCCGGGCTTTACGGCCAACCAGATCAAGGCGAAGTACTCGCTGCGTGCGTCCGACACAGCGGGGCTGGTGATGGAAGGATGTCGTGTTCCCGAGGCCCTCAGGTTGCCGCTCGCGGAGGGGCTGAAGGCCCCCCTGACCTGTCTCAACGAGGCACGCTACGGCATCGCGTGGGGCGCCATTGGCGCGGCCATGGCCTGCTACGACGAGGCGCTCCGCTATGCCCAGGTACGTGTCGCATTCGGCAGGCCTATCGCGGGCAAGCAGCTCATTCAGGAGATGCTCGTGGAGTGCGTCAGCGAGATCACCAAGGCCCAGTTGTTGTGTTGGAGGTTGGCGCTGCTGAAGGATGAGGGTAAGGCCCATCCCGCCTACATCTCTCTGGCGAAGCGCAACAACGTCGCCATGGCGCGGAACACCGCTCGGATGTGCAGGGAGATCCTGGGTGCCAACGGCATTCTCGATGACTACCAGACTTTCCGTCACATGGTGAACATCGAGTCCGTTTACACCTACGAGGGCACGCATCAGATCCACACTCTGATCGTCGGACAGAAGATCACAGGGGAATCGGCATTCTGACACTAGCGTTGACCCCCTGGGAGGGCGTTGCTAGCATCGAGCGTGGGTCAACACCGGTTCGGTGCTACTCTCGTGTGGGTGGCGGTGGCCGTGTGCGGCCCTTGGGCGGGCATAGCTCAGTTGGCAGAGCGCGAGCTTCCCAAGCTTGAGGTCGCGGGTTCGAATCCCGTTGCCCGCTCCTTGTACCTGATGTTCATAAACCATGGCGAGAGAATATGGCCATTTTCGGCAAGAAGCCTCCGGCACCCAAGGGCAGACCAACGACGTCTAGGCCACCGCAACCCGCGCCTGTTGCGCCACCACCAACGCCTCCGGCACGTTCCCAGACCCCGGCCCCCGACCCGAATCGTTCGTTCCTCGGCCGCAGTTGTTCACTCCAAGGGGAGATCCGTGGCGCCGGGTCATTGGAGTGCCACGGCAAGATCACCGGCTTGGTGGAGATCGAGGGTGAGGTTTTCATCGGCACCGAAGGCAAGGCGAAAGCCCAACTCACCGCTCGTCGAATCGTCATCAACGGCCGGCTGGAGGGCGACGCAATAGGTAGCGAAAAGGTCGAAGTCGGTGCGTCGGGACATGTCGAGGGTGACGTCCGAGCCAAGGCTGTGCTATTTGCCGAGGGTGCCTTCTTCGAAGGCAACGTCGAAATGCGCACCGGCCATACCAAGACCACAGACCCGCCCGACACCGACAAAGCGTCCGATCCCGGCGCGCAAAAAGCAACGCCGTGACAGGCGCGCGTTTGACCTAGCGCGATTGCCCGTGTACCTCCGCATTCTGTCTGATAGCCACGCCAGGGGAGCCTGGAACATGGCGGTCGACGAAATGCTTCTGGATGGTGGCTCGAGCCCGGCATCGTTCACGCTGCGTTTCTACACGTGGCGTGTTCCCACCGTTTCGCTCGGCTACATGCAGCCCTGGCGGCAAGGGGTCGATGCGGATTTGGCCCGCCGTTTGGAGGTCGATCTCGTACGCCGTCCGACGGGAGGTCGGGCAGTGCTTCACAGTGACGAGCTGACCTACTCGCTGGTCGGCCCCGCCGAGCACGGGCCTCTCGCGGGTGGAGTGGTCGAGACGTATCGTCGTTTGGCCGAGGGTCTGTGCCAAGGTCTTCGCCACTTGGGCGCCGATGTGGACGTCGTTCGGCCAGCGGGCCGAGAAGAGAGGCGGGGAAGGACCGGAGCGTGTGTCTCGTCGCGCAGTCGCTACGAGTTGACCTACCGTGATCGCAAGCTCATGGGGAGCGCTCAGCGTCGCTCAGGCGGGCGCGTCTTGCAGCACGGTACTTTACCCATCGGTAGGCCCGATCCGCGTTTCTGGCGTGTCCTGGGGGCGGATGGAGTCGTGGCAGCAGCGGCGACCGCAAGCTTGGAGGAGGTTTTAGGTCGGCGGCCCTCTCCGCGGGCGCTATTCAGTAGCCTGGCCCGTTCCATCTCCGAAGCCCTGAGTCTGCGCACGCGTATCGGGACACTCAGCACTCGCGAGAGGCGGGCAGCCGCCTGGCTGGCCCGGTGTCATGCCAGCCCGTCCTGGGTGCGGCGCATATGAACCCAGTGGTATCCTAGAAACCTCGGCAGGAACTCCCCTGGTAATGGTGGCCCAGACCGCTTCCCAGCCGCTTTTTGGGATGGGGCGGTGTGTCCTTGTGGCCAAACAAGAGACCTAAGATGGCGCGGGTGAAGGACGATCGAGGGATCAGGGAGCGGTTCACGCTGCGTCAGGCAGTGTTGGTCGCCGTCGTCCTGCACGTCATTCTTGGTGTGACGATGCAGTGGCGGCCCGACCTTCTGTGGTCCGAGCCCGTGGTTCCTCCTCCGGAACAGCAGCCCCTCGAGTTCCGTTTTATCGACACCCCAGAGACCGAGCCTCCTGAGGAGGTTGCCGATGACGCGAGCATGTCGGACATCGACCGGGTGGCGTCAGACGTTTCTCCCCGCGACGATGCCGCGGACCCGTTCTCTGAAGGAAACACGCCGCAGGAAGTGTTTCGAGAGCCGCCCCCGAGCGTGGCTGCGCCGGAGCAGCCAGCCGTGGCACCCGGTGTGCCCATAGAGCCAACCGAGGCAACCCCAGCGCCCGAGCCGCAGCCTGAGGCTGAGGAGCGCCCCGCCGAGGAGAGCGAAGCCGACACCACACCGCCGGAGGAGGCGGAGGGTGAGGTTCGCATGGTGGAAGAGTCGGCCACGCCGGAGGAAACGACCGCGGCCACGGCTCCCCCGGTAGAGATGGGACCGCCCGTGGCCCTGCCACCGCGCCAGCCCAGCCTTCGGAACTCCTTGTCTCGTCTGGACTCCTACACGCAGCCCGAAATCATGGAAAATCCGGACGGTGGCGTTGGCTGGAACGACGGCATCGTCTCCTTCGACACCAAGGGCTACCCCCTCGGTGCCTACATCAAACAGATTCTCAGCATCATCGAGCGCAACTGGAAGAGCAATATTCCGCCGGCTGCCTACCTGCCGGGGATGAAGGGCGCCACATTCGTGTCACTTACGATCGAACGCGGCCGCTCCGAAGCCGGGGTGGAGATTGCCCGCATCGTGGTGCATCAGTCCTGGTCGTCGGGCAAGCCGGCATTTGACCAGGCGGCACTTTTCGCGCTGGAAATCTCGTCTCCTCTTCCTCCCATTCCGCCATTCTTCCCGTACGAGCAACTGAACGGTCGTTTAGGCTTCCTTTACAACCTGGATCCATCCCAGGTGACCTTTCCCTCCGGGCAACAGGACTAGAATAGGTCGCGACTACTGCACAGCCCGGAACTTCGAGTGAGAACCCATGATCGAATTCTTACAGGCCGGTGGGCCCGTCATGATCCCCCTGCTGGGGTGTTCTGTACTGGCGCTGGCCATCATTGTCGAACGTCTGGTTAACCTCAGGGAGCAGAAAACGCTTCCACCGGATGAGGTCGAGCATTTGCAGACCCTGGTGGACAGCGGCCTCCTCGTTCAAGCCGAGGAGTACTGTGAGAGGCGGCCCGGACCTCTGAACAACATCGTCCTGGCGGCTCTGGGGAGCCGTGAGCAGGGGGTGGAGGCCATCAGGCTGGTGGTCGGTGATCAGGGACGCCAGGAGGTCCCGAGACTGGAGAAGTATCTGGGTGTGCTGGGAACGGTGGTCAGTATCTCGCCTCTCCTGGGCTTGCTGGGGACCGTCACCGGAATGATTGGGGTCTTCCAGGTAGTGGCGTCACAGGGTGCGGGTCAGGCTACGGCGCTGGCGGGCGGCATCAGTGAGGCACTGATTACGACTGCCACAGGTCTTACCATCGCCATCCCCGCGCTCGCCTTCTACAACTACTTCGCGGGCAAGGCCGGGGCGATGGTGTTGGAGATGGAGCGACTTGCGCTCGAGTTCGTCAAGTCTATCGTCGGCCAGCAGCACTCTGCACGGGTGGAGAGGTCCGCGGACGTGGCCGTCGAATCCGAGGGGGGCCAGTGAGGCAAGATACAATCGCGGTCAGGGGCGCCCTGAATCGCCTGAGCCAGGAGTAAAGAGATGTTCGCAGGAGGTAGAAAGACCGAACGCAGGGTTAGTCTCGACATCTCTCCACTGATGGACGTGGCCTTTCAGCTCATCATCTTCTTCGCGGTTACTACGACATTCCTCGAGCAGACCGGGATGCAACTCGAGTTGCCGGAGTCGACGACCGCGACGGCCGAGGAAACCAGCCCGATCGAGGTGGCGGTTACCGAGGACGGGACGATTCGTTTCCAGGGTGAAGTCGTAAGCGTCGAGCAGCTCGAAAGCGAAATCGCGGCCTTGCCCGCTATAGATAAGGCCAAGATAACTGTCAGAGCTGACAGGCACGTTGAATATGGTCTTATCGTCAGTGTGATCGATGCCTTGAGGAAAGCAGGTGCCGAGGGTCTATCGCTGCCGATGGAGGCTGTCGAGCAGCGGCAGGGCGGTGGCTCGTCTGGCGGAACACGAGGCCCGCCCGATCGACCGTGAGCTGGATTGAGTTGAAAGGGATCGCTGCCTGGAGTGATCGTCAACGAGCCGGAGCTCGCTGGGTGGCTCTGGCGCTGGCGGCATGGGCTGCGTGGCGGGCCTATTCCGGATAGACGATCATCAGATCCGCAGGAGCGGGCACAACAACCTTGAGCTCTCACTCGTTCCCCCTGGTTGTCATTGTCGGTCCGACGGCGGCTGGAAAGTCCGGTCTCGCCGTCACGCTGGCCGAGGCGCTTGCAGGAGAAATCGTCTCGGCCGATGCCATGCAGCTCTATCGTGGCCTCGATATCGGAACCGCCAAGGTCACCCCGGAAACTCTCGGGAGAGTGCCGCATCACTGCCTGGATCTGCTCGCTCCGCACGAGCACACCTCGGCTGGGGGATACGCGCGCGCGGCTAGCGAGGCGATCGAGGGCATTCTCGATCGTGGCCACCTCCCGATCGTCGTCGGTGGCAGCGGCTTCTATTTGCGCGCCCTTCTCGAAGGACTGGCGCCGTTGCCGGCTCAGGATGAGAACTGGCAGCGTGCGTTGGAGGCAATCGAGAAGCGGCGCGGGTTGGATCACCTTTACGACATGCTCCTCACGCTAGACCCTGATTGGGCGAAACGGGTGGGCAACGCTGACAGTCAGCGAATCGTGCGGGGGCTGCAGGTCACGCTGCGCTGCGGCGAGCCGATCAGCTCGATCCTGGCCCGCGAGGGATGGAGCAATCCGGGATACGAGACAACGTGGGTAGGGCTCACCTGGCCGCGCGAGATCCTCAGGAGCCGGATTGCAGATCGAGTCGATGCGATGCTCGAGGCTGGCTGGGTAGACGAGGTACGCGCATTGCTCGAGGATGGCGTGTCGCGGGAAGCAGCAGCGCTCAGAGCCATCGGTTACCGAGAGCTGGCGGCCCATCTTGCCGGAGAGGTGAGTCGTGCCGAGGCGAGGGAATCCATCGTCAATTCGACGCGGCAATATGCCAAACGACAGATGACCTGGTTCCGCAAGCAGACACCCGCCAAGTGGTTCGAGAGAAGCTCTGCCGAGGAAGCCGATCGCGAGGCCGTGGAAGCGCAGGCGTTGGCCTGGGTGAGCGCACGACTCGACGATAATCGCCGCGCACTCGATAGGAGCGGCCAGTAGGGTATCCTGTCCTACCGTCGTCAGGTGACAGTTCGTGCAGAATGGCGATGATTCGGACTGAAGCCCTATCGCTGGTACGATGATGGGACGATTCAGCCTGATACACCACTAATCCGCCGCCAAACCGGGACCTCTACGAGTACGCGCGCCGCTCCGGCCGCAGCCAGAATGGACGATTCATGAGACAGAGGGTCGGATCTATCCCACGCGCGAGTCGCAGAGTCCGGCGGCAGACCTGGCGCATCCCAGGGGTGCTCATGTGCGCCCTTCTGGTTTCTAACGGGATGTTGATGACAGGCTGTGCGACAACGGCGGGCACCGAGATCCGCCCGACCACGGCCGGTGAAACACTGAGCTTCGAGGCTGGGTTGGCTGATGTGCCGGCACCACCCGCCGGATTGCAGGGGCCTGTGGCCGATGCGTGGGAGGCCCTGCGGCAGGGAAACGTGGCGCTTGCCCAGCAGACACTTGCGACCTTACCTACTGAGGATTCCGGTACCGCGCCGGCTCTGACTCTCCGCGGCTTCGTCGAGCTCGCCCGCGGGGCCCAGAGCGCTGCTGGAGTGTACTTTCAACAGGCCCTGGAGGCGCAGCAGGACTATGCGCCGGCTCTGTATGGACTCGGCTTCGTGGCCGAGGCGAGCGGTGCAAGAGTCGCCGCGATGCAGCGCTACGAGCAGGCGCTGCAGACCGACCCGACTCTGGCGGAAGCCTCCGTCCGCTTGCTAGCCGTCGAGCTGGCCATGGCACAGACCTCCCTCGTGAACGGAGAGATGCTGGAGGCCTCGGGCGACCCTGATGGCGCGATCGCCGCCTATCGAGAGACCATCCGGTTGGGGCCCGATCTTCTGAGGGCCTACCTGCGGCTCGCCGTTCTCTACAGCGCGGCGGGTGATGATGAGGAGGCAGTGAGCGTTTTGCGGGATGCTCGGAATCGTGTGGGAGATTTGCGGCAGGTGCTCGAGCCTCTAGGACTGGCGTTGCAGCGTACCGGCACGCATGCGGATGCCTATGACATCTTCCAGCGCCTGCGGGAGGTTGCCCCGAACGATGCCGAGGTGCGGAGCCTGGTCGCCGAGGCGCGCCGACTCTACGAGACTACCTCCTTGCCTGAGCCATACCGAAGGCTCGAGGAAAAGCAGGTGTTGCAGCGTGGCGACCTCGCATCGCTCATTGCTATCCGCATTCCTGGACTCGAAGATCTCGTCGAGAGCCCCCGCCGTGGGATCATCATGACCGATATCGATGATTCGTGGGCTGCTCCGTACATTCGCGATGTTGTCGAATGGGATCTCATGCAGGTCTATCAGAACCACGCGTTCTATCCCGACGTCGACGTGTCTCGTCAGCTCTTTGCCGAGGTGTCCTATCGCATTCTCGAGCTGCTGGGTGCGGTTGACGATGCACCGCGAGCACGACTCGTGGACGTGCCGCGAGGACACTTCTTTCATGACCAGATTCAGATCGTGGTCGGCCAGGGCATCTTGGAGCTCGATTCCCAGGGTCGTTTCAGAATTCTCGACCGAGTGTCGGGCGAAGAGGCCATTGCGGCCATGCAGCGGCTCGCGAGGTTGGCTCGCGCGCGCGGTGTTTGATCTGCCTCCGGACCCGCGATAGCATGACTTTTCCAGTTCTTGACTCTCCTTCCATTTCACGACTTCGGCGGACTCGCGACCCGCGTTTGGTGTGCGAATGACTGCTCCCGAGAAGTGGGGACCGAAGGTCTCCTCACCCGATAGCGACTCGTCGCAGTCGACCGGTGAGGCGGTCGAGGCGTCTCCAGTCGACATGATAAGAGTGCTGGTCATCTGCGTTCTCGGATGGGCCATGCCGGGACTGGGTCACTTGGCTTCTGGCCGGATCCTGCGCGGCACGCTGTTCGCCGTGATCATCCTGACCTTGTTCGTGACAGGGATCGCCCTCGACGGCAAGATCTATGAGCCTGAACGAGGCATGCCCTTGAGCTACCTGGCCACCCTGGGGAGCGCCGGTATCGGGTTGCCGTACATGATCGTTCGCGCCCTGGGTTTTGGCGATGGGGATATTCGCTCGGGCTCCTTTGAGTATGGGAATACGTTCACTCTGGTCGCAGGCCTCCTGAACATGCTGGTTATCTTCGACGCATACGACGTCGCACTCGGACGGAGATAGGTGCACAGTCACTTCCTCTACCTGTGTTTTTTCGCCGTCGCCGTGGGCGTCGTGCTCGGAGCCATGTTGCGCTCCGACCGACGTGAGGCGATCCGTCTCGGGATCTATATTTCCCTCGGCCTCGTGGGCACTGCGGTTGCTCTGGCCTGGGTCATGTACTTTCTCTCCTCCTAATTCAGGACATCAGCTGTTGCGCATCTGGGCCTACTGGATCCCCGCCGCTGTGACCATGGCCGGCATCGCGTTCCTGTCGCACCAATCCCACCTGCCGGACGTGTCGATTAAACCTCCGGATTGGCTGCTGCATGGCATCGAGTTCGGGGTCCTCGCCGCCGCTTGCTTGTACGGGGCCACCCGTGGCTTCGACAGGCGCTATCGCTCAGGTAAGGCGGCGATGCTGGCGCTGTCGATTGCCGTTGTTTTCGGGGCCCTCGACGAGCTGCATCAGAGCTTCGTGCCGGGGCGGGATGTTTCTCTTCATGACTGGATCTCCGACTCCATTGGGGCGCTGCTCGTCGTCCTTATTCTGATGTTAGTCTGGAATCGTTCTGCGGGAGACAGCTCGACCGGGCGGCGGCAAGCGTGAGTGGATTGTGGAAAGGAGTCTCACCATGACTATCGAGCGCGTCGGTGTGGTCGGCTGCGGTTTGATGGGCCGCGGCATCGCGCAAGTCTGTGCCCAAGCCGGTCACGCGACCGTGGTCAGCGAGATCAACGACGAGCTACTGGCTGCGGGGATGGCCAGCATCGAGAAGTTCTTGAGCAAGGGGGTCGACAAGGGGAAGCTTTCCGAGGAGGAGATGCAGTCAACCCTGGACAATCTCACCGGAACGACCGACCTGGCGGACTTCGCCGGGTGTGACCTCGTTATCGAAGCGGCTACCGAGAACCGCGAGATGAAGCTGGAGATCTTCCGCAGCCTGGACGGGATCTGCGGGCCGGAAGCGGTCTTCGGGAGCAACACTTCGTCGCTGAACATCACCGAGATGGCGGTCGCGACCGGTCGGCCCGAGCGAGTCGTAGGCCTGCATTTCTTCAATCCCGTGCCGCTGATGAAGCTGGTCGAGGTAATCAGCACGATGCTGGTCGAGGATTCTGTGGTGGGGGAGGTAAAGGCGTTCGGCGAGGGGCTCGGGAAGGTCGTCGTTGTAGCCAGGGACAGGACCGGATTCATCGTCAATCGATTGTTGGTGCCCTACTTGCTCGGTGCCATTCGAGTGCTCGATGAGGGGCTTGCCACGATGGAAGATATCGACCAGGCCATGAAGCTCGGCTGCGGTTACCCGATGGGTCCCTTCACGCTTCTTGATCTGGTGGGCATCGATACGACCTATTACATCGCCAACATCATGTACGAGGAGTTCAGGGAGCCGCAGTTTGCACCGCCTCCGCTCTTGCGTCGCATGGTGCTGGCGGGGCGGCATGGCAGGAAAACCGGCAGGGGTTTCTACGACTACAGCGGCTAGAATCGCGGCTGCGCGATCCGAAAAGGAGCGTCATGATGAGCGATTTCGAGAACATCCTGATGGAGATCGATGGCGGCGTGGCCACCATCACCTTCAACCGGCCCAATGTGCTCAATGCCCTGAGCGCCGCTACCCTGAAGGAGCTCTCTCGAGCGCTGGACGAAGTGGCTGCCAACGCCGACGTCAGGGTCGTGATGATCACCGGCGCTGGTGACAAGGCATTCATCGCCGGAGCGGATATCAAGGAACTGGCGGTTCTCGGGCCGATCGATGGGCAGCGGGTGGCGCGCCATGGTCAGGCCGTCATGGACAAGCTCGAGGGGATGGGCAAGCCGGTGATAGCTGTAATCAACGGATATGCCCTGGGTGGTGGTTGTGAGCTGGCGCTGGCATGCCACCTGCGTCTGGCCTCTGACGCGGCAAAGTTCGGCCTGCCGGAGATCAACCTCGGCGTCCTACCCGGCCACGGGGGTACGCAGAGGCTGGCACGTCTGGTCGGTAAGGGACGTGCTCTCGATCTGATCTGCACCGGCCGCCACATCGGCGCCGCGGAAGCGAAGGAGATGGGACTCGTCAACGATGTGGTCCCACACGACGAGCTCATGGATCGTGCCCGCGAGCTAGCGGAGACACTGGCCAGCAAGGCCCCCGTCGCCATGCGCTACTGCCTCGAGGCGGTCAACCAGGGACTCGAGGCTACCCTGAACGAGGGGCTGGTCATCGAGTCGAACCTGTTCGGCCTCGCTTGTGCGACCGAGGACCAGAAGGAGGGGATGAAGGCCTTCCTGGACAAGCGCAAGCCGGAGTGGAAGGGGCGCTAGAGCCGGACCGGCACCAGGATGAAGCTGCTCACGAGGATGAGGGCAGCGACGATGGTCAGCAAGACGCGCCCACGGCCGAGCTCCTGGTCGAAGTTGAGGGGGCGTGGGTGGCGGGTTCCCAGGACAAAAAAGACGATGGCCGAGAACACCACCCATCCGGGGAAAAAGAGAAATCCTGCCACCATCATTGCGCCCAACACGGCGAATGATATGGCCCGATGCCAGCGGGGGATGAGCGCGTACAGCAAGTGGCCGCCATCGAGTTGCCCCACAGGCAGCAGGTTCATGGCTGTCACCAGAAGGGCGAACCAGCCGACGTAGGCCAGCGGGTGGACGATCAGGTCCTGCTCGGCCCCTGTTACCGGGCCGAACCACTGCGCCATCAGCCCCCATATCAGGGGCTCACCCATTTCCAGGTAAGGGCCCCCGGTTTGCAGCTCGACCTGGCTGATCGCGCGGGACTGAGACAACCCCACCGCGAGGATCGGCAGGGCCACAAGGAAGCCCGCCAGCGGTCCAGCTATCGCGATGTCGAAGAGCGCCCTTCGCGAGGTGATCGGGCTGACGATGCGGATGACTGCTCCCATTGTGCCCGGCAAGAGTGGCGCAATGATCGGTGGTATGGGAATGAAGTACGGCAGCGTGGCCGCGATGCCGTAGTAGCGGCAGGCGAGGTAATGACCCATCTCGTGGGACAGCAGGAAGGCGATGACCGCGAAAGCGAACGGCAGGCCTCCGAGGAGGGCGTCGACAGCCTGGAAAGGGTTGAATGTGAAGAAATGCAGCTCATCGCTGTAGAAGCCTTGATACTGCAGGAAACCCCAGTAGACAACGCTCGCCAGGGTGACTGCGAACAGGATCAGGTTGATGCTCTGGCGTGGCTTGTTGATCCGGTAGCGGACTCGTCCGGGTAGCGGGGTGCCGTCTCGCGTCAGGGCCTTCTGCCGGGTGGCGAGGGGTGGCCGCGGAAAGGGTGCAAATGGATTGGCTGGAGTTGGGTAGGGCACGGGCTCAATTCGATTCGTGGGGTAGGGCGACAGGATGCACTCAGATCTTAGCAGGGAATCTGGGAGCCCTGTTCCGGCGCGATTCGCTGCAGTACCTTCAGTCTCCGCTCAGGTTGCTCAGGGCCTTGCCGGGGCGGAAGCGGGTCGTTTTTCCAGGCGGGATCTCCACGACCTCCCCTGTGCGGGGGTTGCGGCCGACGCCGCGCTTGCGCGGCTTGACCTCGAACACACCGAATCCCCTCAGTTCGATGCGGTCGCCCCGGGCCAGCGACTCCTTCAGTGCATGGATGATGGAGTCGACGGCAAGCTCGGCCTTGACCTTGGTGGTGCCGACCTCTCGGGCGATGATGTCCACAAGATCCGCTTTGATCATGATCTCTGATAGCCCCTAGCGCGAACGTCGGAATCTGCGCGGATTATAGAGATGGCCAGCCTGGAGTGTCAACTATAAATACCGTGTTATCATGATGTTACGGGCATGCAATGGCCGCTCCACATCTTACTGCTAGCCTCTCCCACCCCCTTCCTTAACGGTCCGCACGTCACATGAACGCAACAGCCGATCGTCAGAACTTGGCCCAGGTAGCCATTATCGGGCGGCCCAACGTGGGCAAGTCGAGCCTCTTCAACCGCGTTGTCGGCCGCCGGCAGGCAATCGTGGGAAGCCTGTCGGGGCTCACTCGCGATCGCCAGACAGCCGAGGCTGAATGGGCCGGCGCACGATTCGTCC
>JAUWTE010000355.1 GCA_030609765.1 Acidobacteriota bacterium | reverse complement strand
CTGATATCGCCGGTGTCGGTTTGCAGCGAGGAATAAGGGCCAGGCTCATCAAATAGTAGGACTGAGAGGATCGAGCCGGTCGACGTTTTCGCCTGTGCCAGCCCTTCGGTAATCACAATGATGTTGCCGTCAATCGATTCAGCGACGACATCACTCTTGACGCGCCGCGCCTCGATGAGGCCGTCAGTCGTGCGGATATTAAGCGGAGAGCCGGACGGGACATAGGCCACCATGTCAACGTGACGAATGAAGTCTCCTTGCCCCTCTTGCGCTCCTGCGGCCTCCGCCTGCCCGTCGGCATTCACAGCTTCTTCGCCGGCCTCCACGGCCTGCTCGTCGGCAGCGTCCATCTCGCCGACAGCTTCCTTGGGCATATAGCGCACGTCGACCTTCAGCCCCTCGGCGGTCTCGATGATCCGCACGTCAGCCCTGAGCGGGTCTTGTTCCTGCAACTGGATGACAACGAAGATGTCGAGGCTGGGAACCCCGTTGCGGCGGGCACGGACGTCCCCGTGCGGGTTCTCGATCTGGATGCCCTGGCCCGGCTCGACCGGGATCTCCCAGTCGTCGCGATCGATCCGGAAACCGAGCGGGAAGTCCTGTTCCTGTCGAGCGGAGGGGCTGGCCCCAGGATCGATCACCGTAGCAGCAAGCAAGTAGGGAGCGACCAGAAGACAGGCCAAAGCAAAAGTGCAGGCACGCATCATGACGCCCCCAGGGCGATGGTCATCATAACTCCCTCTCAGTAACGTGCTTATAACATCATCGGTTGCTGGTACTAAGCCTGTTCTGACCCGCAGAGCAGATTCATTCGTGGAAGCCAGCGACGCTCAGATCGAGTACGGGATACGCACAAAATCATGGCGGTCGGGAGGGAAGTCGCGCGTGTTGCGAGTGACGAGCAGGAGGCCGTGAGCTCGTGCTGTCGCCGCCTGCAGCGCATCGGGCAGCCGCCAGCGAAATTCACGACGGAGCGCCGCAGCCAGGTCGGCGACGGGCCGGTCGATGGGCAAGAAGTTGAAGCGATCGAGAAACTGCTGCACGTGGGCCGCTCCGCCGGGGTCATATCCGGCCAGGACCTCGGCCCGGGTGATCGCTGAAATCGAGGCCCTGGGGGCCACCTCGAGCAAGTACTCGGTAGCCGCGTCGACCCCGTTGAGGTGGTCGATGAGGATGACCGAATCGAGGAGCACGTTCTGGCTCATTGTCCCCACTCATCGCGGAGGCGACGCTGGTACGCCAGGCCATCACCGTGCCGCCAGGTGCGGCTGGTGCTGCGCAGCAGCTCTGTGAGTGGGGGATCATCACGATCGGCATGGGTCCGGAGGAGCCGCACGGCACGGCGCACGAGCTCCGTCATCGGCACACCCTCCTGGGCCGCACGCTGGTCGAGCCACTCCTTGTCTTGTTCGTCCAGAGAAATCACGGTTCGTACCATCTCAGGCTCCACTGATATCACTTTTGTTGAAATGATATCACTAAGAACCCTGCCTTCTACAAGTCTGGGACGGTCACGCGGACTCAATGGTCGCGTACGACCCGATGGGCAGCCAGGACGCCCAAAGCCTTCCCGGAAACCCGGACACGCGGATCGACGTATGTATGTTTGAATGGAGGAATATGGACTCTCTTCTCAACGACCTTCGCATAGGTATTCGCTCTCTTCTGAGGAGCCCGCTGATCACTCTGCCGGCTGTGCTCTCACTAGCGCTCGGCATCGCCGCCGCGACCACGATATTCAGCGTCGCCGACATCGTTCTCTTTCAGCCTCTCCGGTTCCCGGAGCCCGATCGGCTCATGGCAGTGTGGATGACGAACCCGGAACGGGGCTGGGCCAGGAACGTGTTTTCCGCTCCCAATCTGCTCGATTATCGTGAGCGCAGCCGCAGCATCGACGTGGCCGGCTACCGCACTCGAGGGTTCAATCTTTCGGGCACAGACCAACCCGAACGACTGTCGGCCGTTGAAGCGACATCCAACATCTTCGCCGTCAGTGGCTTCGAGCCCGTTGTTGGACGAGCCTTCAGCCGCGAGGAGGAATCCCAGGGCCACAATCACGTCGTCTTGCTGGGGTACGACATCTGGCAGGGCCGCTTCGCTGCCGACCCCGGCGTCGTGGGGCAAGCCGTCAAGCTGGACGAGGTACCACATACCATCGTTGGAGTCATGCCCCCCGACATTCCCTACCCGCTCTACGGAGCCGATCTTTGGGTGCCTCCAGGTTTCACGACCGACGAGCACAGGGGACTCAATTCCTGGCGGGCACTGGGAAGGCTACGAGAGGGCGCCAAGCTCGAGGGAGTAAGAACAGAGGTGAACGGCCTTGCGGGAGCCCTCGAGGCGGAGTATCCGGTCCTGAATGCGGGCAACCGAATACTGGTGCGACCGCTGCGCGAGGACGTCTATAACTCGGGGCCGCGTATCGGGTCGATTATTCTGCTGACAGCGGCGTTCATGGTCCTGCTCATCGCCTGCGCTAATGTGGCAAACCTGCTGCTGGCGCGGGCGCTGCAACGCCAGCGGGAGCTGGCCGTGCGGGCTGCGCTCGGGGCGCGGCGCTGGCGCATCGTGCGACAACTGCTGACCGAGAGCATGCTGCTCGGACTGGCGGGCGGAGCGCTGGGGGTGGTCGTGTCCATCTGGGGCATCGAGGCTCTGAAAACGATTATTCCCGCCGATCCGCCGCTTCCTGAATTTGGCCTCGACCTGCGCGTGCTCGGCTTCACGGCCACGGTGGCGTTGCTCGCCGGCATCATCGTCGGCACGCTGCCGGCGCACCGCGTCTCGCGGGCCGATCTCCACATCACTCTGACGTCGGGGGGGCGCACGGCGACAGGAGGCTCACGTCGCCGCCGTGCCCAGGATCTGCTCGTCAGTTCTCAGGTCGCCCTTGCCCTGGTGCTTCTGGTTTGCGCCAGCATGCTGATCCACACGGTGGTGGAAATGCAGGTCGCCGACCTGGGTTTCGATCCTGAGAACCTGCTCGTTTTTCGCATGCGGCCCCCGGAGGCAGCGTACCCGGACGACGAATCGCTGAGGGTCCTGTACGAGGAGCTGGTAGCCGAAATGAGAGCATTGCCGGGGGTGATCTCGGCAGCCACTGTGAGCGCCGCCCCGCTCGCGGGAGTGAACCACAGCGAGGCCTACGCGCCCGAGAACGAAGACTACGAGGACGGGCTCTGGCCTACGGCTCCCTCACGCTGGGCCTCTGCCGGATACTTCGAGGCCATCGGGGTCTCGCTCCTGCGAGGAAGGGTTTTCGAGGAAAGCGATCGCGTCGGGGCACTTCGGGTCATTGTGATCAGTGAAGGGCTGGCCAGCTGGCACTGGCCTGATGACAACCCCATCGGCGAGCGCATCCGCTCGATGGGAGAAACCTGGGAAATCGTGGGGGTGGTCGAGGACGTCCGCCACTACGGCGGCGACTCGATGCCGACCCCGATGATCTACTTCGCGTCGTCGCAGCACCAGCCGCGCGCGATGGCAGTCATGTTGCGCACCGAGACTCATCCGGCTGAGCTTGTCCCTTCCGTGTGGGCAGCCGTCCTGGCCATCGACCCCGATCAGCCGATCTACGAGGTTCACACCATGGAAGACCTCATCCGCATGGACCTCGAAGGAGGGAGGATCGTAACGGATGTCAGCGGGGTGCTCGGGATCGTGGCACTGGTAATGGCGGCACTCGGCATCTACGGGGTGATGGCTTACTCGGTGACCCAGCGCACGCACGAGACGGGAATCCGCATGGCGCTCGGCGCCCAGCCACGCAACATCCTCTACCTGATGGGCATGAAGGGCGCTCGCGTGAGCCTGTGGGGAATCGCCGCGGGAATTCTCCTGTCGCTGGCGATGATGCGAGTCTTCTACTCGGTCTTCGAGGGCTTCATCGGCTTCGACGCGTTGGCGCTGGGGGGTGCCACCCTTGTGCTACTGCTCGCCTCGCTCGTGGCTTGCTTCCTGCCTGCCCGCCGCGCCGCTCGACTCGATGCCATGGTGGCGCTGCGCTCGGACTGACTCGCCGGCAGGTACAGAAGCGGCTACAAACTTTCGGCCGGGGCGCGAAAGCCGACCGAGTCGATGATCACCACGCCCTTCTCCGTACGGTCGAAAACGAACTCGAGGGCCTGGATCTGGGCGGGGTCGAGCGCGGGATTCACCTCCACGAACCACTCGAGCGGAAAGGCGAAGCTCTGGAAGACCGGTTCAGATTGCTTCTCAGGATCGTCGAAGAACGTCTTCGAGAGCTCGACCTTCAGCTGGGGCTGAAGGTATGAAAAGCGCGACAATGGGATCTCGGCCACCTCGCCGGCGGCATCGACTAGACGTACGGTGAGATCGAGAGGCTCGCGGGGGGCGTCTTCGTCTTCCTCTTCATCCTCGTCATCGTCCTCGTGGTTGTTCTCGCTGTCGTTTTCGTTCTCGT
>JAUWTE010000204.1 GCA_030609765.1 Acidobacteriota bacterium | reverse complement strand
GCTTCTTCTCAGCGCCTCCTGCAGATGGCGACGGGCTTGCTCGGCATCATCGAGCTGGAGCAGGGCCGCAGCGTGAAGGATCGAAGCTTCTGTTGCGAGGTAGCGCAGCCCGGCGCGTTCGGCATCATTGAACAATGTCTCGAGCTCTCCGACAGCGGCACGCGGGCGTCCTTGTCTCAGGTCCAGCTTGGCCAGGCCGAGTTGTGCTCGGGCCACGCCCTGCCGGTCGGAGTCCGTCCTTGCCTCATCGAGCGCTTCGACAAAGAGGCCGTGCGCCTGCACGTCATCACCCTGATAGAGGCTGTTTTCAGCTAACAGGTTCAGTGTCTGAGCTGATAGGGCGCTGTTTCCCATCTCGCGGGCAAGGCTCAGCGCCTCCTCGAGCACGGGCTTTGCCTCATCGAAGCGGCCGATCCTGCTGAGCGCTCCGCCGTACTGGGAGCTCACGGCGGCAAGCCAGTAGCCCTTTTCCTCACCCTCGCCCATGGCAGTCATCGCCTCCTGGTGGGATTCCAGGGCTGCCCTGAGGCGTCCCTGCTGCCCTAGGATGACGCCAATCCCGTCGGCAGCCGCGGCAATGCCGATGTTGTCACCGCCATCCCTCCACTGCTGCAGCCCCTCCAGGTAGTAGTCGAGGGCCTGGTCGAACTGCCCCAGTGCTGTCGTCGCTTGCGCCAGGTTGTGGAGGGTCTCTCCGAGCTCGTACGGGGTCCCCATGCTCCGGCGCAAGCGCAAGGCCTGCTCCAGATTGGTAAGCGCATCGCTGAACTCGCCTCGCTCGAGGTACACGGCCCCGATGTTGTTCAGGCACAAAGCCTCGTCGATCTCATTGTCGGTGTCGCGCTGGATCTGCAGCGATTCCTTGTACAGGGCCAGGGCACCCTCGCTGTCACCGCGGTCGAGGTAGAGGTTACCAAGGTCGATCAGGTTGCCACCTATGCCACGCGGGTCACCGATCTCGCGCCGCAACTCTAGAGCTTCCTCATAGCTCGCAAGGGCCTCGTCGTGATTGCCGAGAGCCTGCTGTATCTGTCCGATCTCGCTCAGACTCGCGGCAATCCCCGACTTCTGGTCGAGACGAAGGCGGATCTCCAGCGACTCGCGATAGTAGCGCAGCGCGTCTTCCGGACGGTTCATGCGCTTGTAGGCAATCCCCAGGGCCTGGACGATACGTCCGGTACCGTCTTCGTTGCCGGCTAAATCGGTAATCGTGCGTGCCTTGTTGAGGTGCTCAACCGCTTCCTCCGAGTTTCCACGGCGTATCTCGACACGGCCCAGGGCGTACAGGGCATCCACGTAGTTGGGATCGTGGCGTAGAACCCGATCCAGATGGTCGCGGGCCTCATCGTAGTTGCCGGTGTCCTCGTACAGACCGGCCAAGCTGAAGTTGACCTCTAGATCGTCCGGTACCGTCTCGATCAGAGTCTCGTATGCCGCAATCGCCTGGTCATAGTCGTTGATGATTCGGGCGTGCTGAGCGAAGATGAGGTAACGCTCGTACACGGGCAGGTCGAGGTCCTCGCTCATTTGAACCGCGGTTCGCGAGGCCTCCTCGGCCTCCGCGGTATAGCGCAGCTCGGAGTAGGTCTGTGCCAGCCTCGAGTGCGCCAGGGCAAACTCTTCGTCCTCGTCGACTGCGGCCTGGAATGAGTCGAGGGCGTCCATGTAGTTCCCCTGGCGTACGAGCTGGAGACCCCCGTTGTAGTGGCGTAGCGCTGCCATCGAGGTCGAGGAAGGGGTAAAAGAGGCCGCCTCGAGCTCAGCCACCGCATCCGGGGAGAGCTCCATGTTCTCCCTCACCCCGCGAGCCAGCTCTCCAATGGCGGCCAGCAGCTCGTTTTCGTTCGCTGCGGTCGCGCTCAGGGAGATGCTCTGCTCTCCTGCCAGGTCATGCAGGGTCGCGTCGATTCGGATCTGCTCGCCCAGCTTCACGTACTCTCCTGAAAGCACGGTGTCAGCGTTGCTGAATCCGCCGAGGCGGTGCATCGTCGAGTCGTCCAGTGCGACGTCCGGACTCAACTTGAGATCGGACATGATCTGGTGCACGCGATCGGTGGGCACGGTGACCAGGCTCCCCGACTGACCAACGTCGGACCGCAGCATTTCCGCGAGGCTCGATCCGAGCCACTCGAGATCCTCGCTGCCCGAGGAATTGCGGAACGGCAGTATCGCCAGCGAGATCGGATCGATTTCGACCTCCGCAGCGGCAGCGGCAACGGCCAGGGAATCGGACGAAAAGCGACCGCTCGCGGCCAGGGCCGCCACGCCCACCACACCCACGAGAAGCAACCCGGCCATGCCCATGCTCCAGCGTGCCGCCGGCGAGGACCGGCGCAGTGCGTGCGGCAGACGAGCGATTGTCGAGTGCCCCGTCGGCGCTTGCTGAGCTTCCAGGTCTTCGATGATCTCGGTGACGCTCGCATAGCGCAGGTCGGGCTCGATCTCGAGGCAGCGCACAATCACATTGTTCAGGTATTTCGGGATCTCCGGATCGAGCCTGATGGGTGGCTCGACCTTTTCCTTGGTTCTACGGAGCAGCGTTGCCAGGGGCGTTTCCGACTCGTGGGGAATGAGCCCCAGAAGCAGCTCGTAGAAGATGATGCCCAGGGTGTAGATGTCTGAACGGGCATCGACACTGAGGCCCTGGCCCTGTTCGGGTGACATGTAGGACGGAGTGCCGATCATGTCGCCGGTACGGGTCATGCCGGTGGTTTCCATCGAGCGCGCGACCCCGAAGTCCATCACGAGGACCTTACCCTCGGGGTCGAGCATGATGTTCTGGGGCTTGAGGTCGCGGTGCACGACGCCGGCGTTATGGGCCGCCTCGAGGGCTCGGCAAACCTGCAGCATGATCTCGACGGTTTCGTCGGCGTCGAACTCATGCCCCTCGTTCAAGAACGACTTCAGATCTCTGCCCTCGACGAACTCCATGGTGATGAACTTCAGCCCGTTGGCAGTGCCGAGATCGAAGATCCTCACCACGTTCGGATGGGTCACGTCGCGCGCCAGGATGATCTCTTGCTTGAAGCGCCGCAGGACCTCGGGATGGCTGGCGAGCTCCGGGCGGATGACCTTGAGGGCTATCAGCCGGTCGAGCTCGAGATCCTCAGCTTTGTACACCGCACCCATGCCGCCTTCGCCGAGAAGTTCGAGGATGCGGTAGCGATCCGCCAGAACGACCCCTTCTTGGGCAGTGCCCTGAAGGTCCCCCTGTGAGGGAAGCACGGCAAGGTCCACGCCGCTCTTCGCCGGATCCGACCATCCTGAAGGGGCCGCAAACGAAGACTGGAAGCCAGTGGCTGCCTCCCCCGGATCGCCGGGCGTGGCGGCCCCTAGGCTGGTGGGCGCGTCGTCCATGCCGGTCCCGGCGCTGGTCTGTGCGTCGTCCGGCGCAGTGCCAAAGCCGGTGGGCGCCTCGCCCTCCACATGGGCTTGCACGTCAAGCTGCGCCCCGCACGAACCACATTGCAGGTCGTCAGCTTGAGCCTCTGCGCCACAACTTGGGCATTTCATGGAAAGCGTTCCTGGGATATCAGAGAGAATGAGGCGTAAAGGTAGCGATTTTGGGTACCCAGAAGCAAGAAGGCAGGGAGCTAGAAAAAGGCTCCCTTCGGGTCCTCATTGCCCTGAAACGTCTTTCGCCTAGCCTCGCCCTACCCCTCCACCGGTTCAAATCGACCCTGGAAGAACCGGAGCTTCTCGGGCTCGTAGACGAAGCGCAGACCCTTGATCTCGTCGCGACGCTCGTACAGCCGGATGATCCCGTCGGCCACGGCTCGCATATGGTCGCGCGTGTAGACTCGCCGCGGGATGGTCAGCCTGACGAGCTCCAGAGCCGGCCGGTAGTTCTCGCCCGTCTCAGGATTGCGTCCCTTCGAGACGTTGCCCCTCTCCATGGCCCTCACACCCGTTTCGACGAAGATTTCGGAGGCCAGGCGTTGAGCCGGGAACTCGTCCTGATCGATGTGGGGCAGGAATCTCTTGGCATCCAGAAAGATGGCATGGCTGCCGGGCGGGGTGACGATGGGTACGCCGGCTTCGAGCAACATCTGGCCGAGCGCGGCCGTTTGTCGAACACGCGCCCGGATGTAGCGGTCATCGAGCATCTCCTCGACGCCCACGGCCATGGCCGCCAGATCCGAGGCCGACAAGCCTCCGTCTGTGATGTTGCCCTCGTAGATCCGCAGCAGATGCTCCGACTTCTCGGCCCATTCCGCGTTGTCCTTGAAAGCCAGGAGGCCTCCGATGTTGATCAGGAAATCCTTCTTCCCGGAGACGGTGCAACCATCTCCATAAAGGAGCATTTCGCGAAGGATGTCGCGGACCTTGGTGTTCTGATAGCGGGGGTCGCGCTGCTGGATCATGTAGGCGTTCTCCACCATGCGCGTGGCATCGAAGAACACCGGAATGTGGTGGCTGCTGCAGTAGCCGTAGACCTCGCGCATGTTCTCCATCGAGACGGGCTGGCCGCCGGCCATGTTCACGGAGTGCTCGAAAGAGATGTAGGCGATCTTCCCGGCCCCATGCTCGTCGACCAGGGCTTCGAGCTTGTTCATATCGATGTTCCCCTTCCAGGGGAAATCGCTGGCGGGTTCGTGCGCCTCGTCGACGATGACGTCGGCGAACACGCCGCCGGCCAGCTCCTGATGGAGCTTCGTCGTGGTGAAGTACATGTTGCCCGGTACAAGCTGGCCGGGCTG
The DNA here is from genome assembly GCA_030609765.1 of Acidobacteriota bacterium. Classification (GTDB taxonomy): domain Bacteria; phylum Acidobacteriota; class UBA890; order UBA890; family UBA890; genus CALAKE01. Next base: position 1,482 of record JAUWTE010000204.1, on the reverse strand, counting down.
GATCATGACTTCCGAGATAATCTGCTCGGCCGCCCGCCCCTGATGTGTGGGGATGATGTGCTCGTAGCCCGTCGCATCCCGCAGGACTTCGACAAGCCGCAGGTATTCGTCGGACGTTGTTGGAGTCGCTCGCGCCCCGTCGAAAGCGGCCCACTGGTCGGTGCTCATGGCCGAGGTCCCCGAATCGGTGAGCAGATCGATGGTGACGTCAGTTGATCGCAGGAGGAAGGTGTTGTAACCAGCCTCGGTGATCGCCCGTTGTCGCTCCTTGCGGCTGGAGGTCGCGATGCGCTCGATCGTGTGGATGACGAAGGGGTAGGTCTCATACTCCGGCGGCTCCAGGTCTGCGAAGACCCAGCGGTAGCGCATCTGATCCCGCCACATCCCCTCCTGAACCGGCTCGAGAGGTGGCACCTTCTCCCCCTGCCGGTGGAGGCTGATGATCGCGTCGGCGACCTGCTCGAGTTGACGAGTGGTCATGGCCAGCCGTGGGATTTGTACCGGAACCAGGTTGTCCCGTCCGACGAGCCCGTGCGCCAGAGCTCGGATCCCGGACATCTCGTAGAGAGCAGCCGAGAAGGCATCCTGCTGGTAGCTGTCGAGGTGTGGAAAGAACTCGTCGGCGAGGATATAGGCGCCGTCACAACCCCTTTCGATCGGCACGCCGGCATCCAGCAAACGCTGGGTGAAGCGCTCGGTCTGCTGCATCACCCACTGCACTTCTTCCTCGATACACATTTCCTCGAGCCCGCGGGCCAGCACTTCCATCGTGCGCCCCGCCATGCCGCCGTATGTGTGCAGCCCCTCATAGACCACGACCTCGTTCATGAAGTGCTCGTAGTCTTCGGGGTTGTCGGTAACGAGGAGGCCGCCCGTTGGGCACTTCGGATCTTGCGCGCCGTCGATCTGAAAAACATGCGCGGTCTTGGCGATCTCTTTGACAAGGGTGGCGATGTCGCGGGATCCCATCCCCGGCTCGTGCTGCTGAATGTACCAGGCATTCTCGATGACTCTCGAGCCATCCAGACCCAGCCTCTTCCCATAGCGGTCCGCCAAAGATCGAACGGCACGGAGATTCTCCATACTGAAGGGGTGCTGCCCGTCAGCGAACGCTTGCAGGCCAACGACGGAGACGTTCCCTCCCTCGAGGACTTCCTCGAGGCGAGCGAGGTCGACGTTGCCCGTAAAAACCTCGGCCTGGTGGTCGCGCACATCGGGTATCTCAACGTGCCGCGGCGCCAGAACGTCGACCCGGGTGCGGGCGTTCGACGGCATGATCGAGCCAGCAGGCACCATGGTGGCCGCCACCAATTTGAGGCAGCCCAGAACGTTGTGGGTGGGGCAGACGTACGTGTGGCCCAGAACATCGTGCACTGCCTTCTCGAGTCGCTCGAAATTGCGGGCCCCCGCATAGGACTCGTCGCCGATGAGCTGGCCCGATAGCTGCTCTTGGGTCATGGCGCTCGTTCCCAGCGAGCACAT
>JAUWTE010000110.1 GCA_030609765.1 Acidobacteriota bacterium | reverse complement strand
GTCATGGGGATCACGCCAGCCCTGGGGCGCGCTTTTCTGCCCGAGGAAGACGAGACACCGGGCACCCATCCCGTCGCCCTTCTCAGCCACGGCTTCTGGCAGCGCGAGTTCGGCGCGGCCCCTGACATCGTCGGGCAGACCTTCAAGATGAATGGGATGACCTACACCGTCGTCGGCGTGGCGCCGGCCGAGTTCACCGGCACCCTGCCGGGAATCGCGCCCGATCTGTGGCTGCCGATGATGATGGTCGATGAGGTCGAGCCCTCGGGAATGATCATGCAGCAGGGTGGGGAATCGGGCGAGGGCTGGATCGATCGCCGAGGCTATCGCTTCCTGTTCATGAAAGGTCGCCTGAAGCCCGGCGCGACCCTCGAACAGGCTCGGGCCCAGGCCGAGACCATCATGGCGCGTCTGGAGCAGCAGTACCCGGACACCAATGAGGACAGATCGCCGATCCTCATGGCGGCAAACGATGTCAGAATCCACCCGCTCATCGACAACATGCTCACTCCCGTGGCCGGCGTGATGATGGGTGTAGTCGGGATGGTCCTGCTGATTGCCTGCGCCAACGTCGCCAACATGCTGCTGGCTCGTGCCTCTGCCAGGGCGCGCGAGATCGCCCTGCGGCTCGCCCTGGGTGCGGGCCGCTGGCGCCTCGTAGGACAACTCCTGACCGAGAGCGTGCTGCTCGCCGTCCTTGGCGGTGCTGTCGGCCTGCTTCTGGCCTACTGGACCTCGCGACTCATCGCCGCCTTCGAGCCGCCGGGACCGATCACGCTGACTCTCGACCTAGGTATCGACGCGCGCGTGTTCGGCTTTGCCTTCCTCGTCTCGTTGGCGACAGGTGTCCTATTCGGCCTGCTACCGGCCCTGCGAGCTTCGCGTCCCGACCTGGTGACGGCGCTCAAGGACGAATCGGCCGCCGTGCGCGGTGGATTCCGTCTTCTCAGCCTGCGCAGCTTCCTGGTTGTTGCCCAGGTGGCTGTTTCGCTCGTCCTGCTCGTGGGGGCGGCGCTCCTCGTTCGAAGTGCACGATTTGCGGAGGGGATGGACCTGGGCTTCGACAGCGATCGTCTCGCCTACGTCGGCATAGACCTCGAAATGAACGGCTACTCAGACGAAGAAGGGGAGCAGTTCTACCGTGACGCCGTGGCGCGCGTCGAGACGATCCCGGGCATCGAGGCTGTTTCGCTCGTGCAGCGCATTCCTCTCGACATCAACATGAATCAGAGCGGTTTCTACATCGAGGGGCACGAGACGTCTCCCGACAACCCTACGATCACTATTAATGTCACCCGGGTCGACGAGTCGTATTTCGAGGCGGCCGGAGTCCCCATTCTGCGGGGCAGGGCGTTCAACGCAGCCGATACCGAGGACAGCCCAACGGTCATCATCATCAACGAGGCCATGGCTGAACGTTTCTGGCCCGACGAGAATCCCGTCGGCAAGCGCATTCGCAGGGGGGATGTCGACGGGCCGGAGGTCGAGATTGTCGGCGTGGCCGCCAACCACAAGATCAACACGGTGGGGGAGGAGCCGACGCCCTACGTCCACCTCGCTTGGTGGCAATTCCCCTCGTCGTTCACCTACGTGATGGTGCGAACGGCGGGGGACCCCGCCTCGATGCTCGATCTGGCGCGGCGCGAAATCCTGGCCCTCGATCCCGACCTGACGCTCATCATGGCCGAGTCGATGAGCTACAACGTGGCGCTAAAGCTCGCGCCCGTGCGCATGGGGGCCACGCTGCTCGGCATCTTCGGCCTGCTGGCTTTGGCGCTGGCTGCCGTGGGGCTGTACGGCGTGATCGCCTACTCGGTCAGTCGTCGTACCCACGAGATCGGCATCCGCATGGCTCTCGGCGCCCGTACGACCGAGGTCATGAAGCTGGTGGTGCGGCAGGGAATGGCGCTGGCCGTGATCGGCGTCATGGTCGGTTTGCTGCTCGCAGTGGCCATGAGCCGGGTCCTCGCGACCTTCCTTTACGGCGTTAGTGCTGTGGACATTTTGGCCTTTTCGGCGGCGGCTTTCCTGTTGCTAGCTGTGGCGTTTTTGGCCAACTACCTGCCCGCCCGGCGGGCTGCGCGCGTCGATCCGATGGAGGCCCTACGCTACGAATAACGCGGGCTAGCGGCGGAAAATCTCGTTGCCCGCGGCGTCGTAGAGGATGATCTCGCCTTGCTCGGGCGAAGCCGAGAGGCGCACGCGCAGGTTGCCGAGCGCATCGTAGAGTCGCAGCTCGGAGCCGGCGGCGGTGTCCAGGGACACGACCCTCTCTGCGGCCGACACCTGAGGTCGTGGGGCCACGGCCCGCGGCGCCAGTGCGAGCTGCCGGAGGTCGCTCTCCAGCGGCAGCAATCGATTCTGCAGATCGACAACCTGACGCTCGATCCGGTCGGTGTCGATCTCCATCGTGCTGATCCGGTTGGAGAGCTCGAGGCGCAAGCTGTTTATCTGTTGCTGTAGCTGCATCACGGCACTGTTGTCTTGGGCCGAAGGCAGTACGGCGCTGCCGGCGAGCGATGCGCTCATGATCGTGCCGGCCAGAACGCCGATGGTGAGGGTGCCGGTGGTCAGGAGTCCTCTTTTCCAGTACTCGGGGTGGTGCATCATCGAAGCTTCCTTCCGTGGCGGTGAATCACTTTCCCCGGGGGCGCTGATTCCAACTCTCACGCCGCACCCTCGCGACGAACCGCGATGGGGAAAGCAGGCTAGCAAATGTTCACTGGAGACGCCCCCGCCGAAGGAATAGTTTGTCGAGGAACAAACGGCGTCCTCGGTTGTCGCCGGATTGCCCTTCACCGCGGTGGAAGCGAGGGATATCCGATGCTCAGTGCGCGACGTAGTGCTCTTCTGGCAGCAATCCTGATCTTCCTTACCCCCATGGTCTCGGGCTGCACATCTCCGAACCTGGACATGCAGGGGGGTGATCTCGCCGAAGGGGTCAGGTCGTTGATTACCCCCTCCGGGCTCGAGGAGCAGCTAAGAGTCATCGTGCAGTATGAGCGACCCTCGGGTAGTGAGGGCGAGAACGCGGCCATCGATCACATCGTCGCCGTTTTGCGGGGCGACGGCATTCCCGTCGATATCTACAACTTCCATGCATATGCCAGCGATCCGGTCTCCGCCACGATCGAGGTCATCGGCGCCGATTTCGAGCCCGAGGCGATCACCTACTCTTTCTCTGCCGTTGCCGAGCGCCTCGAAGGGTGGCTGGTCGACGTGGGGACTCTCGACGATCTGCCGGATCTCGAGCCCGGCACGGGAGAGCGGTTGGTGCTGCGTGGAGATGCTGCGGGTCGTGCCTCCGCGGCGGGTGGCTCGCGGGGGGGAGGATCAACGCAGGTTGCCGCCGCGCAGACAGAGGTCCCGGACCTGTCAGGGGCTATTGCTCTGATCGAGGGGATCCCCGGGACGGCATCGGTGGATCAACTCGAGCTCATGGGGGCGGCGGGAGCCATCTTCATCAATTCCGAGGAGCGGCTCAACGATCTGATCGTCACGACGACGTGGGGCACGCCTTCCATGCGCAACTACCATCGGTTGCCGACTCTGCCGGCCGCTCATGTGAAGAAGAGCGATGGAGAAGCCCTGCGTGGTCTCATGAGCCGGGGCACGGTGCGCGTCCGCCTGACCACCGAGGTGAACACCGGGTGGAAGGAGCACCGCTTGGCAGTGGCGCGCATACCGGCACCCGACCCCGAAGCTCCCTACGTTGTCTTCGGCGGCCACATCGACGCCTGGCATTTCGGTGCTTGCGATGAGGGCGCGTCGAACGCGGCGATGCTCGAGCTGGCGCGCGCCTTCTATCATCATCGAGATCTGCTTCGTCGTGGCCTCGTGGTGGCGTGGTGGCCGGGACACAGCAACGCTCGCTACGGCGGCTCGACCTGGTACGCGGACAATTTCTTCGACGACCTCAGGTCGAGGGCGGTCGCATACGTCAACGTTGACGGCATTGGCCAGAGGGACGCCAAGCGTTTCAGCGCGAATGCGTCCGCGGCGTTGGCCGGCCTGGCGGAGGCGGTGGTGCGGGAGAGGGTGGGCGCTGAGATCCACCCGCGAAGGCCCGGCCGCAATTCCGACCAGTCCTTCAACGGGGTTGGCCTGCCGCTGTTGCAGTTCAATCACAACCGGCTGGCCGAGGATGGCGGTTACTGGTGGTGGCATACGCCCGATGACACCGTCGACAAGGTCGATCCCGAGGTGTTGAAGGTCGATGCCGACCTCTACGCCGACGGCCTGGCGGCGCTACTGGCTGCTCCCGTCCTGCCGCTGGATTTGGCTGCCGAAGTCGATGCCCTCGGCGCCGCGATCGATTGCAGGCAAGCCGAGGTAGGCGAACGGTTCGACCTGGGGGAGGCTGGTCGCAGGCAGGTGCACCTGCGTGAGCTTGTCGACAGGATCCAAGGTTTCCTCACGGGCGGGGGAGGGGTGCAGGTAGACATCGCCCTGGTGGATGTCCTACGGCCGTTGCATCGGGTCATGTACTCGCCGTCGAGCCCTTTCCACCCTGACCCAGGCCTCGATTCCAGCCCGCTGCCGGGGTTCTCGGTCTCGGGTGTCCTCGCTGAGGAAGATCCGGCTAGCGATCGCTACCGTTTTGCCGAGGTGACTTTGGTTCGTGAGCGTAACCGACTGCTCGAGGCCCTCGACCAGGCCACGGCCGCAGCCGAGCGACTGCTGGCGAGCGACGGGTTGTGAGCAACGCAGCTCGTCGGGACAAGGGCCGGATGCAGTAGTGGCATACGAGATTAACTAGTGCGGCTTTGGCAGCCGCGCAACGGGCAACTATGATGCCCGGACATGGCGATGCAGAATGAGCGGCCGGGAGATGAGCACCACTCGAGCTACGGACTCGTTGCCGGCATGAAGCAGTCAGACAAGTACCTGATCTGGAGGTGAGCATGAAGAATGACGACGATCTTTCGGTCTCCCAGAGAGGTATCTCACGCCGCAAGCTCATCGGCGCCACGGCCGCTGCCGCAGGGGCTGCGGCTCTCGCGCCGCTGGCGTGCACACAGTCGCCGACAAGCGAGATTGCTGATGGTGGCGAGGCTCTTGCTGCCGCCTTGCCCCGGCGCCCCTTCGGCAGCACCGGAGTCGAGGTTCCGGTGATCGGCCTCGGTGGCGGCAGTAGGTTCACCGACCCAATCCCGGACGACGGGCCTGCCGCGGAGCTCGTCAAGCGGGCCATCGAAATGGGCGTCGCCTATGTCGAGACCGGGGCCAACTACGGATCCAGCGAGCCTCGCATCGGCCTGGCCATGGAGACGCATCGCGACGGCGTGTTCATCGAAACCAAGGTAGGTGAGCGCGACTATGACGGCGCCATGCGTGAGATGGAGAGCAGTCTCGAGCTTTTGCGCACCGACCGGATCGACCTCATCCTGCACCACAACCTGCGCTCAGAAGAGCAGATCGAGCAGGTTACCTCGCAGGGCGGTGCCGACCATGCCATCCGAGAAATGATCGACCAGGGAGTCGTGCGGTTCCGCGGCTTCTCGTGCCACCTGCCGGAGGTGACGTTGGCGGGTATCGAGAAGCTCGAGCCCGATGCCATCCAGGTTCCGCTCAACGCCGTTCGCTTTCCGGACTTCGAAGCCGACGTGCTGCCTCTCACGAGCGAACGCAACATCGCCGTGATCGGGATGAAGACGTGCGGCCACGGCTACTTCTTCAAGGAGGCCGCCACCCAGATCGACAGGCTGGAGCGCTTCGGTCCGCCACCCGAGGCCTTCGAGCAGTCCGACCTGCCTACTGCGAGGGACTACCTGCGGTACGCGCTGTCCCTGCCGATTGCCACCGCCGTAGTGGGCATAGACTCTCTCTATACTCTCGAGCAGGTTGTTAGAAATGCCACTGAATTCTCCCCGCTGACTGCAGCCGAGATGGCCTCGATCACAGAGCGTTCACAGGTATTCAGGACGACCGGTTACTGGCTTCCGAGCGTGTGATCGCTGGGTCTATGGTGACGCGCTCGTAGACGAGGGAGCACGGTCAGGGCGCCACACTTTGAGGAGATGATGAGCAAGCTCAGGAAGATTAAGCTCGACCGCAGAGTTGCCTGGTCGGATACCGATACGGGCGGAGTGGTCTACTACGGTGTCTATTGCCGCTGGGTGGAGTATGCGGAAGCAGAGCTATGGCGCGAGGCTGGCGTGCCGCTCTCCGAGAGCTTCGATCGCTTCGACATCTGGCTCCCCCGCATCGAGTTCAACTGCAGGTACCTGCGCCCACTACGCTACGATGATCCGTTCGAGGTGCGCCTGTACATCAAGAAGTGGGATGCGGTGAGCCTCACCTACGGCTTTGAAATCGTGCGCGGGGGGCATGGTGACGCGGCGGCACGTGGTGAGCTCAGGGTCGCGACCGTAGATCGCACCGCGTTTCGTGCCCGAGAGCTCCCCGACGAGGTGCGAACGGCATTCGACGAGGCCGGTTTTTTGCCGCCGCGGCGGCCCTCCCGGCCGGCAACTCGCTGACGCAGTGAAAAGGCAATCAGAATCCAGGAAGGTGGAGGTGCCCATATGGTCGGTCGAACTTCGGTAGCCGCCGTCGGCGTGGCGCTCGTCTTGACGGGGGCCGTGGTCGGGCTTCCGGCCCAGGTGGTCGGGCATCCGGCTCAGCAGGAGTTCACTCTCGAGCAGGTTTTCAGTGCACCGTATCCCGATCATCTCGTTTCGGCCCGGAACGCCGATCGCATTGCCTGGACGGAATACGACGAAGGTCCGCGCAACGTCTGGACCGCCGCGGGCCCTGATTTTCTGCCCGTGCAGCTCACTAGCTACACGCAGGATGATGGCTGGGAGATGCCGGAGATCCAGATTTCCGACGACGGCTCAGTCGTCGTCTTTGTGCGCGGCGGCTATGCGAACCGGGAAGGAATCCACCCCAACCCGCTCAGTGATCCCGATGGGCGCGAACAGGCGATATGGGCCATCAACACGCGCGGCGGCGAGCCCTGGCAAGTCGCGCGTGGAAACCGTCCTGTCCTGTCACCTTCCAGTCAATGGGCGGCTTTCGTGCGTGACGAGCAGATCTTCGAGGTGCCCGTGCACCCCCAGTGGGGAGGTGATTCGCTCGGCTCGCAAGATGAAGGCAATGGCCCCCGACAGTTGTTCAGCGCCGCCGGCAGCAACGGCTCCCCGAGATGGTCGCCCGACAGCCGGCGCTTGGCTTTCGTCAGCGACCGGGGCGATCATAGCTTCGTCGGCGTGTTCGACAAGGAGGCCGAGCGGGTTTCTTGGCTGGCTCCAGGGGTGGACAGGGACCGTGCCCCTGCCTGGTCGCCCGACGGCACGCAGGTCGCGTATTTTCGCACGCCGGGCGCCGCCTTCAGCGGCGCGGCGACATTCCGCGGCGGCCACCAGGTGACGATTTGGATTGCCGACGTGGAGAGTGGCGACGGATACGAGATCTGGAATCCCCCCGCCGGCTCGCCTTGGCATGTGAATCTCTCTTCGCTGCGCTGGACTGCTAACGGCCGGCTTCTGTTTTTCGCTGAAAATGACAACTGGTCGCACGTCTACTCGCTGTCGGTGCAGGGGGGTGAGGCGGTCGACCTGATGCCATGGAACAGCATCGTCGAGCACATCAATGTGTCCAATGATGGCCGGTGGCTGTTTTACGACAGTAACCAGGGCGACATCGACCGCCGCCACCTGTGGAAAATCTCCACCGAAGGGGGCGCACCGATTTCGCTGACCGGCGGCGACGGCATCGAGACCACCCCGGCACCGGTGAGCTCAGGGGATGAGGTGGCTCTCTTCAGCGCCACTGCATCCCGGCCACAATCGGTTGCGATCGTTGCCGCCGAGGGCGGCGAGCCACGCGTGATCGCCCCTGACTTGCCGTACGATTTTCCGAACTATGACCAGATTGTTCCTGCCCAGGTGATCCTCGAGGCCGACGACGGCCTCGAGATTCACTGCCAGCTTTTCCTCCCCGCCGGGGCGCAGCCCGGAGACGGGCGCGCCGCCGTTCTGTTCATGCACGGTGGGCCGCGCCGGCAGATGCTGCTCGGTTGGCACTACAAGCAGTACGACTCGAACACATATGCCTTTCATCAGTACCTGGCGAATCGTGGCTTTGTGGTCCTTTCGGTGAATTTCCGCGGTGGCATCGGCTATGGGCGTAGCTTTCGCATGGCCCCGGGAACGGGTCGTCGCGGTGCCTCCGAGTACGCGGACGTGTTGCTGGCGGGGCGCTACCTGCGCGACCGACCCGAGGTCGACCCCGAGAAGGTCGGGGTGTGGGGCGGCTCATGGGGTGGGTATCTCGCCGCCATGGCATTAGCCCGCAACTCCGACATCTTTGCCGC
>JAUWTE010000418.1 GCA_030609765.1 Acidobacteriota bacterium | reverse complement strand
CAACATGGACGTCTACGACAGAGTCCAGGCGGAGGACATGCTGGTGACGGCCACGGTCGCCGCGGTTTTCGCCTACAACGCCGCCATGCGGGACGAGAAGTTGCCGCGCGAGGCGATGCCGAAGCCTAGGAACCGCTAGCTGGGGATGGTGCCAAGGCCGGGCGGCACACAGGGCCTGCTACTCGTCATCTATCACTCGGCTGCCGGGGACTACGGCGTCTTGGTCGTCGTCGTCGAACTTTACCCAGCACTTGGTGCCGCCGTCGTAGTCGGTTGCTCGAACGATGAGCTCGGCGGGGCGCTCCATTGCCAGGCAGCGCTTGCCCGCGGGCGAATCGAGTCCTCGCCAGATGCGGATGAACGGATTCTCTTCCCACTCGCGGCCGATCGTCGTGGCTGCGGTGTGACCCGGGTACACCACCATCTCGTGCGGCAGCCGCATGAGCACTTCCATAACGGAGTGGCGTAGATCCTCGAAGGTAGCGTGCCCCGGTGCGACCGTCCCGCCGATCGAGTCACGGAACAGAGTGTCGCCGGTAAACACGATCTCGTCATTGACCACGAAGGCCAGCATCCCGCGTGTGTGCCCGGGTGTGTGTAGGGCGCGAATGGTCAGATCGCCGCAAACGACTTCCTCGCCATCCTCGAGCTCTCGTCCAACGCCGGAAATCAGATCGGCCTCCTCACGGTGAGCGCATGCGGTGCTGGCGTAGCGCTCTTTGTAAAGCTCGAGGTTCATGATGTGGTCGACGTGGTGATGCGTGCAGAGCACGTAGACCAACGTCAGCCCCTGCGCCTTGATCGCCTGAGTGATCGGAGCGGCAGGCTCGCCGGCATCGATGAGCATTGCGAAGCCGCTCGACCTTTCGCCGAGCAGGTAGGTATTGGAAAGCCAACGATCGCTCATCGCCGTTTCGATCAACATGTCCGCGCTCCTCGCCCCGATCGGGTTTCCTTTTGCATTCCAGCCGTCACCGTAGCACCCTGCTAGAGCCATGCGCATTCGAAACTCGCCAACGGTGCTCTCAGCCGCGGATTCTCAACAGATCGTGAGGATCGGGCTCGTCATCTGCTGTGCGCTCGTGCTGGGCAGCGTCGCTGCCGAGGGGCAAGAGCCCGGGGTAGCCGACGTCTCGGGTACCTGGACTCTCGAGGTGACCTTGCCGGACGGCGACGTCTTTACCGGTACGTTGACGCTACATCAGGACGCCAGTCAGATCAGTGGTACCTGGCAACGTGATGGCGCCCGCGAGAAGCCGAGGGTGAGGGGTGAGATCAAGGGAAAGGCGATCACCTTCTTCTGGATCTTGAACCTACCTGCCCGCGGCGATGGTGTTGACGCTGCCGTGAGGATGAGCTTCGAGGGCGAGGTCGGGGACGATACTATGACCGGCACGGCAAGCTTTGGCAGTCGTGCCGAAGATCTCGACTGGACGGCGAAGAGAACTGGCTGAACATGCACTCTGAGCAGAGCCAACAGGACGACGCGAGAATACTGCGCATCCTGGTCGTCGAAGACAACCTGGTGAACAGGAAGCTGGCGGTAGCCCTGGTCCAGAAGTGGGGGTACATCGCACTCGTCGCCAACGACGGCCAAGAAGCGCTGACGATACTCGCCCAAGAGCACGTCGACCTCATCCTCATGGATGTGCAAATGCCGGTAATGGATGGCCTCAAGGCAACGCGCGCAATCCGCGCTCAGGAAGCCGAGAGCGGCGAGCACCTCCCCATCGTCGCCCTAACAGCGCACGCGTACACGAGTGACCGCGCGAAGTGCATGGACGCCGGGATGGACGAGTTTCTTGCCAAGCCCGTCGACCACCGAGATCTACATGAGACGATCCTGCGACTGTTGCCCGCAGGCAACGGGGAGAACCCTGATGTTGCGGTAGGGTCCGCCCAGGAAGAGCCCGTTGATTCCTCAGCCGAGCCGCTCAAGCCACAGTTCGACCGCCAGGAAGTACTGGGTCGTGTCGACGGAGACCTGGACCTGCTCGAAGAAATCGCGGCCCTCTTCTTGGATTCATGCGAGGCGTGGCTCGAGGATTTGCGCCATGGCGTGGCCGATTCCGACGCGGCTGCCATCGAAAAGGCGGCGCACACGCTGAAGGGATCCGCGGCGAGCTTCGGGGCCCGGTCGCTGGTCGAAGCGGCACTGCGGGTCGAGAAGATCGGTGCATCGCTCGACCTCGCAGAAGTCGATTCGGCGGTGCGGGATCTCGAATCCAACGTTGGCGCCCTCACCGGGGAACTCAGGAGCTTCCTGAAAGAGATGGCATCCTGATTCTCTTTCAGATCGATTTTCAAAATAGAATAGGATACAAAGTCAGGGTCGTTGCGCATCATTCTGGCTCCCTGGGGACACCCCTGGGCTCAGGAATACTCGATATGGATGATTCCAAGGAACGAAAGGCCGGCGAGGCCTCGACCGAATCACAGGATTCCGGCAACGATCTCTCCGAATTGGAAGAGATCTTGGTGGAGCTGGGACGAGATCTGGAGAACAGATTCGAGGAGGCCGGGCGCCTGGCGCAAACGCATCAGAACGTCACCGCGCCGGGGATTCTCGATGACCTCATGGACTCGGTCTTCGACTCCTTTCGGCCGAATATTCCCTACGATCGAATCGGCCTGGCTTTGCTCGACGAGGATGGTTCGGTACGCACTCGCTGGGTGCGCTCAGATCTGCCTGAGATCAGACTGGAAGCCGGGTACAGCGAGCCCCTCCTCGGCTCGAGCCTGCAGGGCATCCTCGAGTCCGGCGAGCCGCGCATGCTCAATGATCTCGCCGCGCATCTGAAATTGAACCCACGATCGCTCTCGACCAGGCTGCTGGTCGATGAGGGAATGAGGGCAAGCCTCACCTGCCCGCTGGTGATGAAGGAAAAACCTGTAGGGCTCATCTTCTTCTCGGGCGCAGCGACCAAGACCTACACACAGGAGCATTGCGACTCGGTTCAGCAGAGCAGCGGCCGGCTCGCTCGTCTGATCGAGAAGAGTCGCCTCTACGAGAATCTGGTGGATCTCAACTGGCAGCTGGGCGTGGCACGCGATGCGCTCGAGTACCAGTCGACCCATGACAGCTTGACGCGCCTTTGGAGCCGCCCGGCAATCTTGGATATCACCCAACTCGAGCTCGATCGCTCCCGCCGGGAAGGTAAGTCGATTACCGTGATGATCGTCGACATCGACCGCTTCCGCGAGATCAACGTCGCCTATGGCCAGCAGGGGGGCGATGCGGTGCTCAGAGGGGTGGCGAGTCGCTTGTCGGGTTCTCTGCGTTCCTACGAAGAGGTCGGCAGGTGCGGGGGCGAGGAGTTTCTGGTGACCCTCTACGCGTGCGATGAGCGCGGTGCCGAGACTGTGTCGAAGCGACTGCGGGCACTGGTCAGTGCTGTGGCCGTCGACACACCGATGGGCGAGATCCCAGTGACCATCAGCCTCGGCTCGGCCGTAGTGAGGCCGGCCCATGCGGCTGATCTCGATGCCGTGATCGGCACGGCGGAAAAAGCTCTCGAGAAGGCGAAGCAGGACGCGCCAGGGAGCAGCGTTATCGTGAACATTTGAGCGACGCGTGATCGCGCCGCCTCACTTTCTTGCCTCAGTGGCCCAGCGGGCCACGATCTGAGGCGACCGCATCGGATTACGGAGAGACCAGGAGAATGACCGCAAGAGTCAATAGCGGGTTGGTAGTGTGCGCCCTCATCACGATGAGCTTGGCGCTTGTTTCGTGTGCTTCCCAGGAGGGAAGCGAGATGACGTCGACGTTT
>JAUWTE010000439.1 GCA_030609765.1 Acidobacteriota bacterium | reverse complement strand
AGCGTCGTCCCGCGCCGACCTCCACGAGGGCACCGACCATTCCCCGCACCGCGTGCCGGAGGAAGCTCCGTCCGGTGACGGTGACAGTAACCAGGCGATCGACCTCGATGGAGCACTGGCTGATGGGACGGATGGGCCGATCGCCGACCGGCTGCGTGGCGAAGATCCGCTGGTCGAGGTTTCCAGTGAGGAGGGCTGCTGCCTCCCTCATCTCGGCGAGCTCCCGCAGGCCCGGGCAGTGCCAGGCGAATGGCGCCAGAAACGGCGATGCCACCGGCTGATTGTCGATCTGGTAACGGTAGGTCTTCCGGATGGCGGCGTAGCGGGCATGGAAGTCGTCACTAACGGCGGCGGCCGAGATGACTCGGATGTCGGCCGGCAGCAGCGCGTTGAATTGGCGCTGCCACTCGTGCGCCTCGCGGGGCTCACGCGATTCGGGGGCGTCGAAGTGGCAGACCTGCCCGGCCGCGTGCACGCCGGCATCCGTGCGGCTGGCGCCGGTGACTCTCACCTTAGCGGCGGTGGTGTGCAGCAGCACTTGCTCGAGGGCTCCCTGAACGGTCGGTTCATGCGGCTGTACCTGCCAGCCTGCATATGCAGTTCCATTGTAAGCCACAATAAGACAGATACGCATGATCAGGACGCCTACGCTATCGGATGCGGCTGAGCCGCCAGTTGAGTATCCTTAGCATGCTATGTCCAAGCTAGAGATCTTGAAATACCCAGATCCCCATCTGCACGAGGCCTGTCGTCCGATCGAGGAGTTCGACGACGAGTTGCGAGAGTTCGCCCAGAACATGGTCGAGACCATGCACGGAGCGATCGGCATCGGTTTGGCTGCACCGCAGGTGGGAGACGACCGCCAGCTTCTGGTGGCAGACCTGTCGGTTGGCCAAGACCCCGAGGCGGTGCTGGTTCTCGCCAACGCCGAGGTGGAGCTCGAGGAGGGTGAGATCAGGGGCGATGAGGGGTGCCTGTCCTTCCCCGATCTCGTTCTCGTGGTGCCGCGTCCGGCTCATGTCGTGATTGCGGGTCAGGATCTCGAAGGCAACCCGGTTCGCGTGGAGGCGGACGAACTCATGGCACGTTGCCTGCATCACGAGATCGACCATCTACGCGGTGTGCTGTTCATCGACCGGGTCAGTCCGCTGAAGCGGGACCTCGCGCGCCGCAAGATCGCCAAGCGGATCCGCGCCGGCGACTGGTAGGATGCGCGTCCTGTTCATGGGGACGCCGGAATTCTCCGTTCCGACGCTCGAGGCGGTTGCCGACCGTCACCAGATCGTTGCCGTAGCTACCCGGCCCGATAAGCCGCGGGGCAGGGGACAACAAGTGACGGCTTCCCCCGTCAAGGAGTGGGCCCTGCGCCACGGGATTCCGGTTCTACAGCCTGCGACGCTGCGTTCCCCAGAGGCCCAAGAGCAGCTCGCGAGCACCTCGCCCGAGGTCATCGTTGTCGTTGCGTACGGCCTGATCTTGCCGGCGGAGGTGCTGTCGATGCCGGCGCGGGGCTGCATCAACGTGCACGCCTCCCTCTTGCCGCGTCACCGCGGCGCGGCGCCCATTGCCAGGGCCATCCTCAGCGGCGATCGGATATCTGGCGTGACAACCATGTTGATGGATGAAGGGCTCGACACGGGGCCGATCCTCTTGCAGAAAGAAGACCCGCTCGATTCCCGCGACACGACACCCCAGGTGGCGGCTCGATTTGCTCGACTGGGGGCCGAGCTGTTGATCGAAACGCTCGATCGGTGGGGGGCGGGAGCCCTGGAGCCGACCCCACAGGACGACGCCGCGGCCACGCTGGCGCCCCGCTTCAAGAAGCAGGATGGCGAGATCGACTGGGGCCAAACTGCTGTGGAGATCGATCGTCAGGTGCGCGCACTGCAGCCCTGGCCGGGCACCTACACCTTCGTCCGCGGGCAGCGCCTGCGCGTCTGGGCCGCCGATCTGAAATCGTCAGAGGGCGAAGGCCGCGCGGCTGGCACGCCGCCTCTCGCTCCCGGTTCGGTGGCCGGCTCGGGCCCGGATGGCCTCTCCGTCGCGTGTGGTGGGGGAGAGTTGCTCCTGATCGAGGAGGTGCAGTTGGCCGGCCGCAAGCGCCAGGCGGTCGGCGATTTTCTGCGAGGCAACGAGGTGGCGGTCGGAACCCGGCTGGGAAGCGATGAATAGCGGGTCGTCCCGGGCCGTGGCGCTCGACGTCTTGCTGCGCGTCGACGGAGGTGCGCCGAGCGATCGTGCCCTCGATCGTGCCCTGCGACGTACCCGCCTGGATGAACGGGATCGCCGCTTCACCACCGAGCTCGTCTACGGCTCCTTGCGACGCCAGGCGACGCTCGATCGCCTCCTGGCTCCACACAGTCGTCGACCCCTCGATGAGCTCGACCCCGCCGTGCGGCTCGCATTGCGGCTGGCCGTATACCAGTGTCGATTTCTCAACAGCGTTCCCGACCACGCGGCCGTTGATGCCGCGGTCGAGAGCGTCAAGCTGCACCAGCCCGCCGCGGCAGGGCTGGTGAATGGTGTCCTGCGGGCCTGGCTACGTTCCCAGAGCGATGAGGTGGACGGAGCGGAGCTCTCTCTGGCAATGCGCTACGACGTTCCCGAGTGGTGGGCATCTCGCTGGGTGGGGGCCTACGGTGAGGAGACCGCCGCCCAGTGGCTCTCGCGAACCCTGGAAGCGGCGCCCCTGGTGTTGCGACCTCACCCCAGAATCAAGAGCATAGACGACGTTCGAGGCGGCTTGGGGGCCGAGGGTGTCGAGACGGTGCGCACCGAGCATGCCGTCGGAGCGTTGCGCGTGGAGACGGGCAATCCACTGGCCACGAGATTCTTCAACGAACGGACCTTTTCCCTGCGTGGGGAGGCGAGCCAGATCGTGCCGCGCCTGCTGCACGCTGAGCCGGGGGAGAGGATCCTGGATGCCTGTACCGGCCGTGGCGGCAAGGCCATTCAGTGCGCGGAGGACACCGGCGACATCTCGCTGCTGGCGGTAGATCTGCAGCCGTGGCGGGCACAGGCCTGCCTGCAGGCGGCCAGGCAGGCGGCCACGCCCGAGGTGAAGGTATGTGCCGCGGATCTCTCCCGACCCCTGCCGACCAGAGTTTCGTTCGATCGCATCCTCCTGGACGCTCCCTGTAGCGGTCTGGGAACCGTACGTCGGCGACCTGAGGTGAAGTGGAGGGTCGAGGAAACCGACCTGGGGCGGTTGGCAGCACTGCAGGGCCGGATTCTGCACCACTGCGCCGACGCCCTGGCCGGCGGAGGAATGCTCCTGTACGTGACCTGCTCGACAGAAAGGGAGGAGAATGAGGGAGTGGTCGAGGAAGTGGTCGCAGAGCGGCCGGATTTGCAGCGCGTGCCGGTGAAGCTGGCGCCCGACTTCGACCCGATGCTGGTGGGCGAGGACGGGTATTTCCGCACGTATCCTCTGTTTCCTGAGCTCGAGGGGTTCTTCGCCGCCGCCATTGAACGCCGCTCTTGAACGTCTTCCGCAGCCGCCCGCTAGCCCGCCGCAGGCACGGGTGCGATACTGTAACGGCCCGCTGCTCAAACCCGGATTCCAGGCATGTCGCGCTCGATTTCCGCCATCCTCGCGCTGGTTAAGATCGCCTCCGT
>JAUWTE010000312.1 GCA_030609765.1 Acidobacteriota bacterium | reverse complement strand
CCCGGACGAGGGTATGGAGATGGGTCTCGTGGCGATGATCGAGGACGTCGTCGCCAGAGCCGAACGAAACCGCCGCGCACCGCAAGCCCCGAAGGAGATCTCGCTCGAGGACGAGAACGCGATCGCCAGCATGCTCACAGCCATCGAGTCGGGGGTTCTCACTGAGGCGGAGCTCGACCGGCTGCGCAAGGAATGGCAAATGGCCGCGGCCGCGGTTCCAGTGGTCGGAATCACGGGAACGGGCGGCTCCGGCAAGAGCAGCGTCATCGACGAGCTGCTCAACCGCTTTCTACAGTGCTTTCCCGAAATGCACATCGCTGTGTTGGCGATCGACCCGACGCGGCGACGTACGGGCGGGGCCTTGCTCGGCGACCGCATCCGCATCAACAGCCTACGCAATCCCAACACCTACATGCGCTCGATGGCGACACGTCGACAGCATCTGTCTACTAGCGCCGTGCTGGTCGACTGCATCTCCTTCCTGAAGTCGGTCGGATTCGATCTGATCCTGGTCGAAACGGCCGGCATCGGTCAGAGCGACAGCGAGATCGTTGACCTGGTCGACCTGCCCGCATACGTCATGACCAGTGACTACGGCGCCGCCAGCCAGCTCGAGAAGATCGACATGCTCGATTACGCCGAGATGGTTGTCTTGAACAAGTACGACCGGAGAGGTGCCGAGGACGCCCTGCGCGACGTTCGCAAGCAGTGGCAGCGCAACCACAAAGCATTCGATATGCCTCTAGACGAGGCTCCCGTGTACCCGAGCATCGCCAGTCAGGTGAACGACCCGGGCATGAACTGGGTGTTCTACAACCTCTGCCGCCTGCTGGTTGAGAAGCTCGGCCTCGATGAGGGCAGGTGGACGCCCGAGATCGACGTAGAAGTGAAGGAGCCGCGTGCCACGGCTCTCATCCCGGCGACACGGGTCCGCTACCTGTCGGAGATCGCCAACGTCGGCCGCGACGCGAACGAGAGCATCGAGCGCCAGGCGGAGGCCGCGAGTCGCGCCCAGACGTGCTACGAGGCCCTCGCGGACCTGGGGGACACACTTCTGCCGAAAGTTCTCGAGTCCTTCGACGAGCCCGACCTGGTGGCCGGCGACGACCGCACGCTGCAAACCCTGCGGCAGCGCTA
Source organism: Acidobacteriota bacterium (assembly GCA_030609765.1). Lineage (GTDB taxonomy): Bacteria > Acidobacteriota > UBA890 > UBA890 > UBA890 > CALAKE01. The sequence continues at coordinate 3,528 of JAUWTE010000312.1, read as the reverse complement.
CCAGGAAGCCCTATCGGAGCTTTCCCCCGAGGCCGTCCATCTGCTGAAGGCCTGGCCCGAAAGGGCAGCAGGGGTGCGCGCCGACACCTACACCTACACCGTGCGCGGCCGGGAGATCGGTGGCAACGGCTTCAGCGAAAGTCTCGGCCATCTACAAATCCCCAAGATCGCAGCGCCCAAGTATCACGACTGGGGCGATCTGCTGCGCTTCCTGATGAAGGAGAACCTGCCGGGCAGCTACCCGTACACTGCTGGCGTCTATCCCTATCGCCGCACCGCTGAGGATCCGACCCGCATGTTCGCCGGCGAGGGACCTCCCGAGCGCACCACCCGGCGCTTCCACCTGGTCGCGCGCGGCCAACCCTACAACCGCCTGTCGACCGCGTTCGACTCCGCGACCCTGTACGGGGAAGACCCGGCGACACGACCCGACATCTACGGCAAGGTGGGCAATTCGGGGGTATCCATCGCCACCATCGACGATCTCAAGAAACTCTACTCGGGCTTCGATCTGTGCGATCCGACGACGTCGGTTTCGATGACCATCAACGGGCCCGCCCCGTCGATGCTGGCGTTCTTCATGAACGCCGCCGTCGACCAGCAGGTCGAAAAACACCTGAAGGAAGCGGGTCAGTGGGAAAAAGCCGAGAAGAAGATTGCCAGGTACTTCGAGGGCAAGGAACGGCCGTGCTACGACGGCGATCTTCCCGAGGGCAACGACAGCCTCGGCCTCGGTCTTCTGGGAATCACCGGCGACAGGGTCGTCGATCTCGAGACCTACGCGCGCATCAAGGCCGACACCCTTTCGAAGGTTCGCGGCACCGTTCAGGCGGACATCCTCAAGGAGGATCAGGCGCAAAACACCTGCATCTTCTCCACCGAGTTTGCCCTGCGCATGATGGGCGACATCCAGGAGTTCTTCACCGCCAACGACGTGCGCAACTACTACAGCGTCTCGGTGAGCGGCTACCACATCGCCGAGGCGGGAGCGAATCCGATCAGCCAGGTGGCGTTTACGCTGGCCAACGGCTTCACCCTGGTGGAGTACTACCTGGCGCGCGGCATGCAGATCGATAGCTTCGCGCCCAACCTGAGCTTCTTTTTCAGCAACGGCATGGACCCCGAGTACGCCGTGATCGGCCGCGTGGCGCGGCGCATCTGGGCGCGGGCCATGCGCGACCGCTACGGTGCTGGGTCACGCAGCCAGATGCTCAAGTACCACATCCAGACCTCGGGCCGCAGCCTGCACGCTCAGGAGATCCAGTTCAACGATATCCGCACCACGCTGCAGGCCGTCTACGCGATTTTCGACAACTGCAACAGCCTGCACACCAACGCCTACGACGAAGCCATCACGACCCCCACCGAGGAGTCGGTACGGCGCGCCCTGGCCATTCAGCACATCATCAACAAGGAGCTCGGGCTCAACAAGAACGAGAACCCGTGGCAGGGCTCGTTCATTCTCGAGGAGCTCACCGACCTGGTCGAAGGGGCGATCAACGTGGAGTTCGACCGCATCTCCGAGCGCGGTGGCGTGCTCGGTGCCATGGACACCATGTACCAGCGCGGCAAGATTCAGGAAGAGAGCCTCTACTACGAGACCAAGAAGCACGACGGCAGCCTGCCCCTCATCGGTGTGAACACCTTTCTGCCTCGTGCCGGCGAAGAGGAAGAGGCCGCGGAGCAGGAGCTCATCCGCTCGAGCACCGAGGAAAAGGAAGCTCAGATCACTGCTGTGCACCGATTCCAGAACAACCACGCTGAGGAGAGCGATGCCGCCCTGGCCCACCTCCAGGAGGTCGCCCGCACACGCGGCAACATTTTCGCCGAGCTGATGGAGACGGTGAAAAGCAGTTCGCTGGGCCAGATCTCCCACGCGCTCTACAAGGTCGGCGGCGAGTATCGGAGGAACATGTAGCCGCAGTCCGTCTAGGAGAAGCCGGCGGTCCATCACGGTCGGCACGGGGGCATCACCTAGGCGGACAATTCGCGCACATGGTTCGTAGACGAGCCCGCAAGCTCAAAGCCTTCGCGCTCAAGCGTCCGCTACGGCGACGCCCCCGCACCTCCCTTGGCTCCGCTGCTCAACTGTTCGCTGGCCGTTCCCCCTGTGGCTCCGCTGAGCTCCCGCTCCGCATCAGCCACCGATACGCGATCGTCATCATTACCTCACGCGCCTTGCATCTGTCTCTATCTTCACCGCCCCGCGGTAGTGAGGTGCCTACTGGCCATCGTAGCGATTGCTCGAGCACGGGAGCTCCAGGTCGGCGCTGGCTGATCGCCGTAGCGAACACTCGAGTGCGGGGCGTAAGGGACGCGCGGGGTGATCGCCGTAGCGGACACTTGAGCGCGGGACGTGAGGGAGGCACGGGGACGTCGCCGTAGCGGACACTTGAGCGCGAAGGCAACAGAGTCACATAGCTATCTGCGTACTATGTGCGCGAACTGTCCGCCTAGGTGATGTCCCCGTGCCGACCGCCGAGTGAGCGCTCGCACTGTCCGCCGAGAGGATTAAAAAAAGCGGAGGGCGTAGGAGAACTTCACGCCGCGGCCAATCTCCGGCATCAGGTCATTCAGGAACGACGTGTGGTTGTAGTAGAGCTCGTTACCGAGGTTGAAGCCGACGGCGGAAAAGACGTGCGCGTAGTGGCCCTGCACAAGGGTGTAGCTGCCGAGCACGTTGAACACCGCGTAGCCGGGAGTCGGAGTCTCGCTGCGGAACACCTTGTCTTGGTCGGCCGCGACGACCAGCTCCGGCTGCACCATCCAGCCGCCGTAGGGGATGCCGAAGCGCAGGCGGCCCTGGAAGGGTGGTATCCGTGGCAGGTACTCGTCGGTATGTGTGAGCTTGGCGTTGACGTACCCGAGCCCGAGGTCGAGCCACAGGTGGTCGAGCAGGCGGAACTCGATTTCGGCGTCGAATCCGGTAAAGCGGGCGTCCCCCTGGAGGAACTTCGCGACGAAGAGTCCGTCGATGACCTGATCGGTGAGGCTGGCGAAGACGAAGTCGTCGATGCCGTAGTAGAAGAAGTTGATCTCCCCCAGGGCTCTGGCCGAGCGGTGACGGATGCTGAGGTCGATGCCGTTGCTGAGCTCGCGTTCGAGGTTGGGGTTGCCGATCTCGAAGGTCAGATTTCCGATGTGCGGGCCGAAGTTGTAGAGCTCCTCGAGCGCGGGCGCACGATAGGAGTGGGTCAGATTGGCGACGATCGCGTGACCTGACGGCAGAGTGAAGTGAACACCAGCCGACCCCGAGAGGCCCGTGAACGACCGGGGGCGAACCGCGGGCGGCTCGAAATCCTCTTCATGGTGTTCTCCCTCTTCTCGAGGATCGGGGTCGTAGGCGTTGTGTTCGACGCGTCCGCCAATCTGCAGACGTACCGCCTCCCCGAGGTGAAGCTCTTCGTAGACGAAGGCCGCCAAGCCCGTCTGCGTCGTCGGTGGCGACAAGGCCTCGTGGCCGATGACCTCATAGTCGCGGTAGAGGCCCCAGAGACCGAATTCCCCGTGCAACCCCTCTCGCCCTTG
>JAUWTE010000367.1 GCA_030609765.1 Acidobacteriota bacterium | reverse complement strand
CGGTATCGGCAACGCGATGCAGATCACCGGAGCGGCCAAGATGATCGCCACGGAGCTGATCGGCCTGGCCGCGGGCCATCCCTGTCTGATTCTGGCCTAGCTCTATGCCACCACCTCGCTGCTCACCGAGATGTTCACCAACAACGCGGCGGCGCTGCTGCTGTTCCCGATCGCCATGTCCACGGGCGAGCAGATGGGCGTGAGCGTCACGCCCTTCGCGATCACGATCATGATGGGCGCCTCGGCGAGTTTCGCCACGCCGATCGGCTACCAGACGAACATGATGGTCTATGGGCCGGGAGGATACCGCTTCTCGGACTTCCTGAAGATCGGCGTACCGATGAATGTGATCATGTGGATCACAGCCAGCCTGCTAATCCCGTTGATCTGGCCGTTCTGAACATCAAGGGAAAGAGAGCTCTTTGGTTCCGAGGCAGGTCAGCACAAGCCCCGGGCCCTAAAGTGCATGGGCGCCACCCGTTAGAACAAACATAGGTGCCACCCACTGGACTCTTGATCCGGCTGGCGGCCATACCCCATTTCTCTCAACTAGCAACTGTTCCGGTGTTCCGGGACGGGTCACGCCGCGGCCGCAGGTCCCCATGCACCAGGAGGATGGGAAGGTCCGTGCTCTGGGCCACTTCCTCTGCCAGCGAACGAGAGAAGACCGAAGGTGAGGTTCGATTGCCGGCAGTGTTCATGACCACGACGTCGTTCTCCGTCCTTGCCTCGAGGATCGCCTCCACGGGAGACACGTCCAAGACAGTTCGATAGAGGATCTGCCCGGCGAGAGACATGGAGTCCGCGACTACGGTGAGCTCCTCGCGTTGGCGTTCCACGTCTGCGGCGAGTGTGGCAGCGTGCACCAGGAAGAGTAGCCTCGTTTGCTCCGCAGCGATCTCTCCCAGGACGCTCAAGACGGGCTGGAGTCGAGCCAGCTCGGAAGGGATCGTCAGTGGAACCAGCACGCTGCGGAATGGCTCAGAGCCGCTGAGCTTGGTCAGGATCAGCGGCCATCTCCTGCCAGCCGTCACCGCGTCGGCCATGCGAGCGAAGCCCGCGGTCCCGTGCGCGATCGATTGGCCCAGAATCACAACGTGTGGCTGCAGCGCCTCCGCCGCCTGTCTTATCCCCGCGGTGACGCTTACTGCGAACTCTGAAGAGGTGCGAAGCGAAAAACCGAGAGTCTCCGCCTCGGCGCGAGCGATCTCGAAGAGCCGCTCCCCTTCCAGGTCGACGGCCCCCTCCCAAGTGGGCTTGTTCCCTGCCGCCACATGGACCGCAAAAGGCTCCGCACCATAGTGGTGGCTCATCAGCACGGCGATACGGGTGACGCCGATCACTGTATCCGGACGGCTGACGCCAAACACGACAAACCCTTCAGGACGAACAGCGGGCGTCAGCCGGGGCCAATTCACGAATACTCCCTCATGGCCGCGCGCTTTGCCGGCTCACTTCTCGTCATCATCCAAATTGCGCAGCTCGCGGAAGAGAGTGAGGAGGAACGATGGCCTGTCGTGCATCTGTTCACGGGCATCCCGCAGGAGCGCTTCAGGCTCATGCTTGCTCGCGATCTCTGCGATTTCAGCCAGGCGTACCTGATCCAAGGCGAACTTCTTTTTCAGTCGGGCCTCATATGCATCCCGCAGTACCTCGAGCAGGTTATCCAGCTCATAGGGTTTGGACAGGTAGCTGAACGCGCCCAGCTTCGTGCACTCGACGGCCGAGTCGATAGAGCCGTGGCCTGTCAACATGATTACTTCAATGTACCTGTGTTCGTTCTTGAGAGTGCTCAGAACTTCCGATCCATCCATACCCGGCATCTTCAAGTCGAGGAGAGCCAGATCGAAGCCGCCCGTCTCCGCTGCTTCCAACGCCTCTTCACCCCTGGAGGCCTTTGTCACGTCGAAGCCTCTCATCTCGAGGCGCTTGGCGATTGAGTCGAGGAACTTGATCTCATCATCGACAATGAGGAGCTTGATCTTGTCTGACATCAGGGATCCTCCTTCTAGAAACCGATCAACTGCCAATATCCGAGAATGACCCATACCCAGAGTACGAGCAGGGAGAGGAGCAACATCGCGGTGCCATGCTTCATGAAGTCACCCAGCGTCACCAGCTGCTCGCCGGTCTTCGGATCCTTGGCCAGGGCGTAGACAATCGCGTTATTGGGCGTACCGATTACCAGTATGTGCGCAAACGACGAAGCGAATGCCGTTGCAAGGCCGATCATCCACGGATGGGTGCCGGAGAGCGTGGCCATCGGAACTGCTATGGGGCCAATAGCCGACACCGTGGCCCCATCGCTCATGAAATTCGTAACCACGCCCGTGAAAGCACTGATGGCAATGGCGAGACCCTCGCCACTCTGCATGAACTCCGGCAAGGCGGTGACAAAGCCGTCCGCCAGGAAAAGAGCCGCGCCCGTTACTGCAAGGCCTTTGCCGAGGGCGGCCGCACTCGCGTAAAGAAAAACGACATCCCAGGATATCGCAGAGATGTCTTTCCAGCGCAGGATCCGGAGAACGTTGAGGACCACGATACACAGGATCACCGGCCCGCCCATTCCGAACCTGTCACTGAGCATGATCCACATGACGATCAAGGCGATCATGACAGCCGCAGTTTGAAACTCCTTGCTATTCATCGGCCCGATCTTCTCCGAGGATCGTTTGATGATTGCGAAGGGATTCGTATCTTTGACCAGGACCTTTCTGCGTAATGCCAAGAAGAAATAGAGAGCGGTCACGAGTGCCATCACCGGTACGAAGGGCAGACCATACATGACCCACTCGGCGAACGACGGGGCAACATTGTAGTCACTGAGAATTCCCAGCATTACCGCATTGCGCCCCCCCGCGGCCGGTGACCCCGGGCCACCCAGGTTGCCCGCATAGCAAAGCGACAGGGCAAGCATCACGGCCAGGGCCTTGTCCTGCTTCACGCCCGCCGTTCTGACGGAAGCGGTGTAGATGACCATGAGCAGGGGCATGGTGATGGCTATCAGCGCATGCTCGGAAACGAAGGAACAAGCAACGGCAAACAGGGGCAGGAATAGAAACAGCAGGCGCGTCAGGGACCGCGCCGAGCCCAACAGCAACAAGCCGATGCGCCGATCGAGTCCTGTCTTGGTGATTGCCTGAGATATTGCCAGGACTCCGAAAATGAAAATCACGGCGTCCTTGGCAAACGCCTTGGCGACATCGTCAGGACGAAGTATCCCGAAGAAGTACATGGAAGACCCGACGAACAGGGCAGTAACTCCAATAGGAATAGCCCCTGTCGCCCAGAAAAGGGCCGCAGTCACGAGAATCGCCAGCATGACTCTGGCACGAAAGGCAGCCTGCTCGGTTGTGAGGTCGTGCTGGACTCGTTCGCCCGAAGGGCCGATCTCGGTCGGCGTTAGATCGTACTTGCGCCCGTAGTACTGCGATATGTTCTGCCCCACCTGCAGCTCCGAGTAGTGGGCATACCCGTGACTCACGTCGGTCGCCTCTCCGGTTTTCGGCTGCGACAGGAGCTCGAGGAGACGCTGCGGCGATGGCGAAAACGCAATGGCGAGGAAGATCAGGAAGCCGAGCATCACAACACCAGGACGATGATTCGGGCAACCCAGGAGCCACTTCCATGCGGAGCCCTTGACGACGGGAGCGACCTCATGCCGGGTCATGGCATGGATCTTCGCCTCCCGCGCCTCTTCGATGGTCTGTACGAACTCATCGAAGTCACACGGTTTACCCAGATAGGCAAAAGCATCCAGCCTGGCCGTGTCCATGGCCGACTTCACGCTTCCATGCCCGGTGAGCATGATGACCTGGACCGCCGGCCTGAATACTCTGATCTCGCGCAGCGTCTCGGCCCCGCCCATGCCAGGCATCTTCAGATCCAGAACGATGACTTCTATCTCCAGGTCATTGCGTGCTACGCGAATCGCCTCTTCGCCGTTATCGACATCGATGATGTCGTAACCGCGCATCCTCAACCGCTGCGCCAGCGGAGAGCGAAACCTGTCATCGTCATCGACCAACAGAATCTTTGCCATTCTCAGCTCCGACCCGTTCAGCCCACTCTGCCGTATGGGATGGTTAGCCAACTCCCCTGCCGATATCGAGAGGTAAAGAAACCGTGAAGGTACTGCCCACATTCGCGGTGCTCTCAACGCTGATCTCACCGCCAAAGTCCTTGACGATTCCGTAGCTCACAGCGAGACCCAATCCTGTCCCCTTTCCAACCTCCTTG
>JAUWTE010000379.1 GCA_030609765.1 Acidobacteriota bacterium | reverse complement strand
TCAGCCGTCCGCTCTCCGAGCATTCGCTCGGCAAAATGAACATCGATAGCGCGGACCTGGCCTGATCCGGCATCCTTCGCCGCGGGTCCGACTTTTCTGTTTTCATTCAGAGTATCCACTCTGAAAATCCGATAATTGTTCCGACCCTCGCCTGAATGGGATGCGAGGGTAATATTTGCCTGTGGAACAGCCGGTAAATCATTTGTTTTCAATATTTTATGGTCTGCTTCATGATTCGCTCCCAAGTCCTGGTTGCCAGTGTTCAAAAGGCTGGGTAGACTTCGGCTCTTCATCCTCTTATTAACTCAACTTCATCCCACCGAAGAGTTTGCCCCGAGCAGGTGAAGGACTGTCGATGAGCACGGTGTCGGAGCATCCAGAAGAAGGCTTCATTCGAAAATACGTCTTCTCGATCGACCACAAGGTGATCGGCCTGCAGTATGGCCTCACGGCTCTGCTGTTTCTCTTGTTCGGTTTCTGTTTGATGCTGCTGATGCGCTGGCAGCTCGCCTTCCCCGGGCAGCCGATTCCTGTCATCGGTGGGTGGCTCGGCACTGCCAACGCTCCTGGCGGCGTGATGCTGCCCGAGTTCTACAACCAGCTCGGTGCCATGCACGGCACCATCATGGTTTTTCTGGGCGTCGTGCCGCTCGTTGTCGGGGCCTTCGGCAACTACTTCGTGCCGCTGCAGATCGGTGCCCCCGACATGGCGTTCCCCAAGCTCAACATGATGAGCTACTGGGTCTACTTTGTCGGCGGCGTCATCATGTTCGTCAGCTTCTTTCTGCCCGGAGGCGCGGCGAACTCGGGGTGGACCTCCTATCCGCCGCTGTCGAACATCGCCACGATGGGTCAGACCGCCTGGCTGCTGGGCATGGTCTTTCTGATCACATCTTCGCTACTCGGCTCGATCAACATCATCACCACGATCATCCAGCTCCGGGCTGAAGGGCTGACCTACATGCGGATGCCCTTCTTTATCTGGTCGCAGCTCGTTACCTCGTTCCTGTTGCTGCTGGCGTTTCCCCCCCTCGAGGCGGCGGGCATTCTGCAGCTCATGGACCGGCTCGCCGGCACCAGCTTCTTCATGCCCAGCGGACTGGTGGTCAGCGGGCAAGTGCTCGAGGCTGCCGGGGGCGGCAGCCCACTGCTCTGGCAGCACTTGTTCTGGTTCCTGGCTCATCCCGAGGTCTACGTGCTGATCCTTCCTGCCATGGGGATCGTCGCCGAGGTCATCGCCAACAACACTCGTAAGCCGCTGTGGGGCTACAAGGCGATGGTCTATGCGACCGTCTGGCTGGGCTTCATGTCGTTCATCGTCTGGGCGCACCACATGTTCTTGACCGGCATGGGCACCGTGATGAGCGCCTTCTTCCAGACCACGACGATGATCATCTCGATCCCATCCGTGGTCATTCTGACGGCGCTGCTGATTTCCCTGTGGGGCGGCTCGATCCGCTTCAACACGCCCATGCTGTTCGCCCTGGCCTTCCTGCCCATGTTCGGCATCGGTGGGCTCACCGGGCTGCCGCTGGGGTTGGCGCCATCCGATATCCACCTGCACGACACCTACTATGTGATCGGGCATTTTCACTACGTGGTGGCTCCCGGGACGATCTTCGCAATCTTCGCCGGGATCTACTTTTGGTTTCCCAAGATCACCGGGCGTCGCATGAGCGAGACCCTCGGCAAGGTGCACGTCTGGGGCTCGTTCATTTTCATGAACGGCGTCTTCGGCCCCATGTTCTTGCAGGGGCTGGCGGGTGTTTCGCGCCGGCTCTACGACGGCGGCGCGCAGTACTCGCACGCTCAGGGCGTCGTGCAATTCAACCAGTTCATGTCGTATTCGGCGTTTCTGCTGTTCATCGCGCAACTCCCGTTCATCTTCAATTTCTTCTGGAGCATGCGGAGGGGGGAGAAGGTCGGCAACAACCCCTGGCAGGCCACGACGCTCGACTGGGCAGCGACCTCTTCGCCGCCGCTCGGACACGGCAACTTCGCCGAGATTCCGGTTGTCTATCGTGGGCCCTACGAGTACAGCGTGCCTGGATACGAAGAGGACTTTCTCCCGCAGCACGTCGCGACTCCCGCGCCGCAGGAGGGCTGAGGATCATGGAGATTCCCTACACCGTCGCGGAACGTCCCGACACCGGCCTGTACAACGGCAAGCTGGGCATCTGGCTTTTCCTCGCCTCCGAGGTGATGTTGTTCGGTGGCTTGTTTTCCTCCTATATCTTGCTGCGCACGGGCGATCCCAACTGGTTCAAACCAGAGCTCAGCGTGCCGATGGCGACCCTCAATACGATGGTGCTGATCACCTCGAGCGTCACCATGGTGATGTCTTGGGCGTCGTTGCGACTGCAGGACTTCAAGAAATTCCGCCTGTTTTCGGGGGCCACGTTCCTGCTGGCTTCGGCATTCATGGTGATCAAGGCCTTCGAGTACAACACCGAGCTCTCCCATCACCTCTACCCGTCCGCGAACAACTTCATGGCCACTTACTTCACGATGACCGGTCTGCATGGTCTGCACGTGCTGGGTGGCATGGTGGTCATCGCGTACCTGTGGGGGCCAGGCAGCAAGATGTGGAAGACGGAGCCCGAACGCTTCACCAACCGGGTGGAGATCACTGGCCTGTACTGGCATTTCGTCGACCTGGTATGGATCTTCCTGTTCCCGGCGCTCTACCTGCTCTAGAAGGCTGCGAGGCAAGGACCCTCCGATGACCGCACACTCTCCAGAGGACATCAAGAAGGAAACGAGAGTCTACATCCTCGTGTTCATCGCCCTGGCGACACTGACCATGATTACGGTGGGGATCAGCTACCTGGATTTGAGCACGGGGCCTGCTGTGGCACTCGCTCTGTTCGTCGCCCTGATCAAGGGCTCTCTGGTGGCGGCCTTCTTCATGCATCTGCTTTCGGAGCGCAAGCTCATCTACGCCGTTTTGTTGTTCACGGTCTTCTTCTTCCTGGCATTGATCTTTCTGCCCTTGGGCAGCTTCCTGAATCAAGTGGCGGGCTAATCCATGTCCTTGAAGGCTTTCCACGTGTTCTTCATCATCGTCTCGATCTTGCTGACCGTGCTGGTCGGCGTGTGGGGGGTACATCAGTACATCGTGCATGGGAGCGGCGGTAACCTGGCCCTCGGCGGGATCTTCTTCTTTTCCGGCCTGGGCCTGGTCGTCTATCTGATGTGGTTTTTCGCGAAGCTGAAAGAGCTCTGATCGATGCGTTCACGTGCCACTCTGATCCTCGGGCTGCTGGCCGTCATGGTCCTGGGTCCCGACCTCGCTCTGGCGTGCCCCGTCTGCTTCTCCGGCATTGGCAACATCGACTCACCGATGGCGACGGGAATGAACAATGGCATCCTCGTCCTTCTGGCGCTGATCGGTGTCGTGCAGGGCAGCTTCGTGGCCTTCTTCCTGGGCTTGAGACGTCGTGCCCGCCGGCTGCAGCAGACTCACGAGATGGCTCAGCTTAGCCACGGAGGGGTCGGGTAAATGCAAGAGCTTCTGTCGCGATGGATGCCGATCGATGTTTCGGCTCACGGCTACCAGATCGACCGAATCATCGCCATGGTCCACTGGTTGATGGCCGTGCTTTTCGTGGGCTGGGCCCTGTACTTCGTCTACGTTCTCTTCCGTTTCCGCGCCGGCAAGAATCCCGAGGCCAGCTACCAGGGTTCCAAGAGCCACTTCTCCTCCTACGTCGAGGTCAGCGTTGCGGCATTAGAGGCTGTGCTATTGATCGGCTTTGCCATTCCCGCCTGGTCGATTTGGGTGAGCACACCGGCAGCCGACGAGAGGCCGTTCGAGGTTCGAGTGGTTGGCGAGCAGTATGCTTGGAACGTGCACTACCCTGGCCCCGATGGGGTTTTTGGCCGCGCCGAAATCGGTCTGCTGGATTCTGTCAGCAACCCGCTGGGTATTGATCGCAACGATCCGTACGCACAGGACGACGTCACCACGATCAACCAGCTCCACCTGCCGGTGGATCGCGAGGTGGTCGTATACCTGAGCTCCAAGGACGTCATCCACAGCTTCTTTCTGCCGCAGATCCGGGTGAAGCAGGACGCCATTCCCGGGATGCGGATCCCGGTCCACTTTCGGGCTACGCAGACCACACCCGAGGAGTCACAGTTCCCCTCCTGC
>JAUWTE010000086.1 GCA_030609765.1 Acidobacteriota bacterium | reverse complement strand
TTGTCGCACTCTCACTCTCGGTGGTTCCCGCCTCCGCGCAACTCGGAAGCGACAAGAGACCTTTGACCCACGACGACTACGACGCCTGGCAGAGCATTCGGGGGCAGAAGATCTCCCCTGATGGTCTTTGGGTTCTGTATACGGCCGCCCCGCAGGATGACGACGGTGAGCTCGTGGTGCGTCACGTCGAGTCCGGCCGTGAGTATCGCCATCCACGAGGCAGTGCGGCTGAGTTCACCGCAGACGTCGGCCATGTGGTTTTCCTGATCGATCCGGCGAAGGCAGACACCAAGACGGCGAAGAAGGAAAAGAAGAAGTCCGAGGACATGCCCAAGAAGGCGCTCGGAGTCATGGACCTGGCCGACGGCAGCGTCGAAACGGTCGAGCGGGTCAAGAGCTTCGAGCTTCCGGAGAATGCCGGTGGCTGGGTCGCCTATCTGCACGAGGAGCTCACCTCGGAGCAGAAGAAGGCTGCCGAAGAGGCCAAGAAGGCGGAGCAGGAGGCGGAAGAAGCCGGGGTTGAGGAAGAGGGCGGCGAGGAAGCCCTGAAGGAAGAGAACGAAGAGGACGACAAGAAGAAGGACTTCGGCACGACCCTCACTCTGCGTTCCTTTTCTGATGCAAGCGAATGGAATGCGGCCTCGGTACTCGAGTACCTGATTACCAAGGACGCCGCATATCTGGTCTATACCGTGTCGAGCGAGGAGGAGCCCGAGGCTGACGGCATCTATGCCTATCGCCCGGCCGATGGGAGCAGCCTTACCGGGCTCGCCGGGGAGGGCAACTACGAGCGCCTGGCGGCCGACGAGGAAGAAACGAAGCTGGCTTTCGTCACTGACCGCGATGATTTCGAGGCCGATGCGCCGACCTTCAACTTGTACGGCTGGAGCTTTGGATCTGGAGAGGCCGCGCTGTGGGTCTCGCATGGCGGCACGGCCGGCTTCCCCGAGGGCATGGCGGTCAGCGACAAGTCCGACGTTTCCTTCAATGATGCTGGAAACATCGTTCTGTTCGGCATCAAGGAGATCCCCGAGCCCGATCCGGATGAGGATGAGGACGACGAGGAGAAGGCTGTCTTCGACCTCTGGCACTGGAACGACCCCTATCCACAGCCGCAGCAATTGGTGATACAGGAGCGGGTCGAGAACAACACCTGGGAGTCCGTCTATCACATCGACAGCGGCGAGTTCGTCAAGCTGGCAGATGAGACGGCTCCCGACGTTTGGCTTTCCGATGACGGAAGCATCGCCTGGGCGCAGACCAATATCCCGTACACCAAGAAGGTCTCCTACTACGGCAGCTTCAACGACATCTACGTGATCGATCCTCAGAGCGGAGATCGTACGTTGGCGGCCGAAGGGATCTTTCGAGGTGCGCAGCTATCGCCGGGAGGCAAGTTCGTCACCTGGTTCGGCATGGACGACTATGACTGGTACGTCTATGACGTCGCGGGCGGCACGACAACGAACATCACCGCCGACCTCGACGTGCCCTTCGATCGCGAGGACTGGGACACTCCACAGGCGGCTCGCTCGTATGGGCTTGCTGGTTGGACCGACGGCGATGCCTCGGTGCTCGTCTACGACCGCTACGACATCTGGGAGATCGCTCCTGACGGATCCGGGGCGCACATGATTACAGAGGGCTATGGCCGCGATAACGATCTTTCGTTCCGCTACCAGCGCCTCGATCCTGAGCAGGACAGCATCGATCCCGCAGAACGCATCATGCTGCGGACCAGCAACGAAGAGACCATGGCGACCGGGTTCTGGTGGGATAGCGTAACCGGCACCGACGTGCCGACCGAGATCATCATGGTCGACAAGAGGTTCGGTGTCCCGGTGAAGGCCGGAGAGGCTGACGCTCTGATGTACACGCAGTCGCGATTCGACGAGTATCCGGACCTGTGGGTCAGCGGCATGGATTTCATCGGCAAGCGCGTCTCCCGCCTCGGTTCCCAGATGGATCCTTTCCTGTGGGGCACGGCTGAGCTGCGCGACTTCTACAGCTCCGACGGCATGCCGCTCAAGGGGATCCTCATCAAGCCGGAGAACTTCGATCCGAATCAGAAATACCCGTTGATGGTCTACATCTACGAGACCTTGCACCAGGGGCTGCACAGCTACCGGAATCCGTCCCCGGGCACCTCGGTGAATTCCTCGTACTACGCCAGTAACGGCTACGTGATGTGGATGCCTGATATCGAATACACCACCGGCTATCCCGGCAAGGATGCGCTCAAGTGCGTGCTCCCCGGCATCAACATGCTGCTGTCAGAGGGATATATCGACCCCGAGCGCGTCGGCATTCAGGGCCACTCATGGGGTGGGTATCAGATTGCCTACATGATCACGCAAACCAATGTGTTTGCGGCGGTGGAGTCCGGGGCGCCGGTTTCGAACATGACGAGCGCCTACGGTGGCATTCGCTGGCAGTCGGGTATGGTGAGGCAGTTCCAGTACGAGCAGACTCAGAGTCGTCTGGGGGCCAGCTTGTGGGAGGTTCCTCTGCGCTACGTCGAGAACTCGCCGATCTTCTGGGTCGACAAGATCGAGACCCCCATCCTGATGATCCACAACGACGAGGATGGAGCCGTGCCCTGGTACCAGGGCATCGAGCTGATGATGGCGCTTCGCCGGCTCGAGAAGCCGGCCTGGATGCTCAACTACAACGGTGAGGCGCACGGACTTCGGCAGCGGCCCAACCAGAAGGATTGGACCATCCGGATGCAGCAGTTCTTCGATCACTACCTGAAGGGCGCCGAGGCTCCCGCGTGGATGACCGAAGGCATCCTGGCCTGGGAAAAAGGCGAGACCGAGAAATCGGCTTCGAGGCCGTCATGATCGATCGCGACGACATTCAGGCGGCAGCCGCGCGCATCGAGGGGTACGTCCGTGTGACGCCGGTGATGGCGCTCAAGCGTGGCGCCTTCGGCATCGACGCTCCGATCACGCTGAAGCTCGAGTTGCACCAGGTCACAGGCTCCTTCAAGCCGCGTGGCGCCTTCAACCGGGTGTTATCGGCGCCCGAGGTTCCCGAGGCGGGCTTGATCACTGCCTCGGGCGGTAACCACGGCCAGGCCGTGGCCTACGTTGGCAGGCGCTTGGGTCACCGGGCGGAGATCTTCGTGCCCGAATCGTCGCCCCCCCTGAAGGCGGAGCGCATGCGCCGGCACGGCGCCACCGTCAACGTCACAGGTACGTTCTACGATGATTCCTATGCCCTGATGCTGAAGAAGGCCGCCGAGACGGGTGCTTTGTTGGTTCACGCCTACGACCAGCCTGAGACGGTTATGGGGCAGGGGACGCTGGGAATGGAGCTGGCTAGTCAAGCTCCAGATCTCGATACGGTTCTCGTGGCGGTTGGCGGAGGCGGCGTGATCGCAGGGGTGGCAGCCTGGTATCGGGGTGATGCCAAGGTCGTGTCGGTGGAGCCGGAGGCTATCCCGACGCTGGCAGCCGCGCTCGATGCAGGTGAGCCCGTCGACGTCGAGGTCAGTGGCTATGCGGCGGACTCACTCGGCGCCAGGCGGGTGGGCGACATTGCATTCGAAATTGCGCGTGAGTTCGTCCAAGAATCCGTGCTGGTGAAGGACGACGCGATTCGCGATGCGCAATCCGCACTCTGGGATAGCTTGCGGATCATGGCCGAGCCGGGAGGGGCGGCGGCGATGGCCGCGATCGTTTCGGGCGCCTATCGCCCGTCTCCCGGGGAGCGCGTCGGGGTCCTTGTGTGTGGGGGCAACACGACGGAGCTGCCTGACCCGCCAGGGACCGTGATGCCCTAGCAGGCCGGGCCGATCCGTCACACTTCAGCGACGGCCTGCCGAGGCTTTACTTCTTCCAGGGCAGCCCGGGGTAACGCTGTAGCAGGCCCTCTTCCGCGATCGTGGCCTCGACGTCGTCCATGTCCATGGGGACGAAATCAGAGAGGATCTCCACACCGTCCTCGGTGATCAGAATCATGTCCTCGAGGCGGATGTAGATCTGCTCCTCAGGAACGCGAAACTGCGGCTCGATGGTGAAGACCATGCCGGAGGTCAGAACGCCATCGCTATTGCCGACGTCGTGCACGGCCATGCCGACGCCATGTCCGAGACTGCCGCCCGGACGGCCGGCGGAGCTCCGATAACTCTCGACGAAATTCTCGGCTGCGGTGCGATAGTGCGGCTTGCTGAACTCCCAGGTGCTCAAGAGCTGCTCCATCTCGCGTACGGCGTCCCGTTTGATGGCCTGCACGTCGCCGGGGCGGATGTTGTGCAGGATGGCCCTGTAGAAGCCCAGGTAGAAGCCGTACAGATCCCGCTGCCACTCGTTGAACTCACCGTTGACCGGCCACTGCCGGGTGAGGTCAGCGCTGTAGTAGCCGACATCGGGGCCGAAGTCCAAGAGAACGAGGTCACCATCCTGCATGCGGCGTTGACCGGCATGGTAGTGGGCCCACCAGGCATTCGGTCCCGAGGCGACCAGAGAGTAATAGGCCTCTCCCTGGGCACCATTGCGGTAGTAGATAAAGCGAGCGAGGCCGTCGATTTCGTACTCCATCAGCCCGGGCTCGGTGGAGCGCATGGCCTCGATGATCGCCTGCCCCGAAAGCTGGGTTGCCCTGCGGATGAGCGCGATCTCATGTGGGCTCTTGATGAGGCGAAGACGATCGAGCGTGGGGCTGAGGTCCTCGACTACCAGCTCCGGATGTTGTTTCTTGACGAGTTCGATGAGTTGTTCGCCACGAGATAGGCGGCCGTCCCAGGGGTCAGCGGCGATGTCTCCGTTGGTCCTGCCTGCCATGCCTCGCGTCCCGGAGGCACCTTCTGCGGGTTCGAATGGGACATGGAGAGTCGGAACATCTGCCGCGCCGGCATACCGGCCAAGGTATTCTGCGAGTGCGCTGACATCATGTACCTCATCGACTCCGGTAAGACCCACGGCGGCAGCGGGATCGTTCGCAGTCAAAAGACCGCCCTCACTCGCGGCCCGGCGCTCGTCATGGCTTGGCAGGAATAGGTGGGAGCGCCGCTCAACGCCATCCATCAGGAGGTAGGCGTGCGGAGTCTCTACACCGCAAAGGTAGTAGAACTCGTTGGATTGGCGGAAGCGAACGTAGCCAGGGGGAGATGGGGCACCTTGAACGAGGGCAATTCCTTGCGGTCCGATCGCGTCGTAGACGGCCTCACGCCGTTGGGCGAACTCCGCGGGCGGGAAGTCCTGAGTGAATACGGGCACATCCTGTGCCACCACGGCGGGAGCCGGGCCCGCGAAAACCGGTACCCCAGCGAGAAGCATCACAGCGAAGACGAGGAGCTTTTTCATCGTGGCCTCCATCGCGAGCCATGCTCGACGCTCGAGGATGGCTCGCACAGGGTTTCCTGCTGGCATACGCTTGAATGCGATCTGTTGGATCTTAGCCGATTGCGGGCCCCGGCTGTACGGAAGGAAGGTGTTCCATGTTGACGCGGATCTCCGGTGCTAGTGCACGCACCGCAAGTGTTGGCAACGGCGCCATGTGGTGGACCGTCGTGGCTCTCGCCTCGATCGTGATCGGGGCGGCTAGCATGATCGGTGCGTCGACGGTCATGGACGAGACGGTGGCCGCCGCTCCGCAAGGAAACGAGATGCGCTTCGAGATCTCGGTTCCAGCGGCAACCCATGAGGAACCGATCACCGGCCGCATCTACGTAATGATCTCGCGTAGCGCTGATCGGCAGCCGCGATTGCAGATCGGGCGCACGGGCGTCCCGTTTTTCGGCAGAGATGTCGAGAGGCTCGCACCCGGGGCTACTGCGATCATCGACTCGACCGACCTGGGGTCTCCGGTGGCCAGCCTCGACGAAATCCCCGCGGGCGAGTACTACGTGCAGGGCTTCGTAAATGTCTACACGGAATTCCATCGCGCCGATGGCCACGTGGTGTGGATGCACAATGACCTGTGGGAAGGGCAACGCTGGAATATTTCGCCGGGGAACCTGTACAGCGACGTGCAGAAGGTATGGCTCGGCCCTGATGAAGGCTACGCAATCAGCCTGGTTGCCGACAAGGTAATCCCACCCGTCGATGTTCCCGAAGATACCGAATGGGTCAAGCGTTTCCGCTTCCAGAGCCCGTTGCTTTCCGAGTTCTGGGGCCAGCCCATCTATCTCGGCGCCACGGTGCTGCTGCCGCGCGACTACGAGCAGGAGACGATCAGCTATCCGGTGATCTACCAACAGGGACATTTTTCCCTCCGCGCACCGATGCGCTTTCGGGAGGGGAGTGATCTGTACCAGGAATGGACCGGGGACGACTTTCCTCGCTTCATCGCGGTCACCTTCCAGCATCCGACGCCGTACTTCGACGACTCCTATGCGGTCAATTCGGTGAACAACGGGCCCTATGGCGATGCCATCATGCAGGAGTTGATTCCCGAGGTGGAACGTCGCTTTCGCGTGATTGAGGAGCCCTGGGCGCGTGCCCTCACGGGTGGTTCGACGGGTGGATGGGAAGCCCTGGCGCTGCAGATCTTCCACCCGCAGTTCTTCGGCGGTACTTGGGCCTACTGCCCCGATCCCGTGACCTTCACCAATGTCGAGGGAATCAACATCTACGAGGACGTGAACGCCTTCTACAAGCAACATGAGTGGCGCCGGGTGCCAACTCCCAACACCCGTGAGACGACCGGCGAGATTCGCCTCACTTCCAAGCAGCGCAACCACTTCGAGTTGGTGTCGGGAACCAAGGGGCGCTCGGGCCAGCAACTCGATATCTGGTCAGCCGTACACGGGCCTCTGGGGGAGGACGGCTACTTCAAGCCGGTGTTCGACAAGCTCAGCGGAGAGATCGACCCGGAAGTCGCCCAGTACTGGAAGGAGAACTTCGACCTTCTCTACTACCTGCAGCGCAATTGGGAAACGGTGGCTCCCGACCTGGTCGACAAGCTACACATCTACACGGGCGACATGGACAACTTCTATCTTGATTACGCGGTGCGCGAGATGGAAGCATGGATGAGAACCACCTCTAATCCCCACTATCGGGGATTCTTCATGTACGGCGACGGCCGCGGCCATTGCTTTTCGGGACCAGAGTCGACAACGGAGCGTATCCGTGAGATCGGCCAGTACATGCTGCGTAAGAAGCCAGAGGGAACGACGACTCCATGGTGGAGATACTGATTAGCCTGCTTCTTGCCGCCACCCTGGCGTTGGGGGCTGCTCCTCAAAGGGCCGCCGACGCTGTGGCGACGTTCGACGCGGCCTGGCAAATCGTCAACGAGACGCATTTCGATAGCGACTTCAATGGCGTCGACTGGGTCGCGCTCCGAAACGAGCTGAGACCGCGTGCGGAATCCGCACAGAGTGCCGATGAGCTCCGCGAGGTCATCGACGAGATGCTCGGGCGGCTCGGGCAGTCCCATTTTCGTCTGTGGCCAGGCGGCGCCGCGGCGACGATGAGCCTTCCGGCGCAGGGCAACGAAGGCAGAGAGGCGCGTGAGGGTTGGGACTCCCGTGGCGTCGATCGCTCCGGAGGGGTTGGTTTCGGGGTGGTCTTTCTCGAGGGACGATTCCTGGTCAGGCACGTAGACGAGAACGGCCCTGCTGCCGAAGCGGGTGTGGAGCCGGGATGGGTGGTGCTCACCCCGCTCGCTGCTGAGTTGTCGGGAGAAATCCGCGGCTCGTCAGGGGAGCTGGGGGAAGTGGCAGCGCGCGCGCGCGCTGGCGATGCGGTTGTTGCCGATCTGGATGGGAGTCCCGGGTCGGACGTGGAGGTGGCGTTCCTTGATTCTTCTGACGACCTCGTGAAGCTGGCGATCGAACGCCGGCGACCAACCGGTGGGCAGTTGATGAAGTTCGGGAATCTGCCGCCCTTGCGGGTCCATATGGACAGCCGCAGGATCACGGGCGATGACGGTGAGACCTTCGGCCTGATTCAATTCAACATCTGGCTACCTCTTCTTGCTGCGTCCTTCGATCAGGCGATCGAAGATCTTCGCGACGTTGACGGAATGATCATCGACCTGCGTGGCAACCGCGGCGGATTGGGAGCAATGGTCATGGGGACGGCCGGGCACTTCCTCGACGAGCCCGTCACGCTGGGGACCATGCAGATGAGAGACAACGAGCTGCGCTATGTCACCAACCCTCGGAGGGTGAATGCCGCAGGAGAGCGCGTTGAGCCATTTTCCGGACCACTGGCGATTCTCGTGGACGGCAGCACGGCAAGCACTTCGGAGGTCTTCGCCGGCGGCCTGCAGGCTGTGGGACGGGCTCGAATCTTCGGACAGACGACGATGGGCGCAGTTTTACCCTCGCTGCTCGACCGCCTGCCGAACGGAGACGTGTTGCAGCATGCGATCGCTGATTTCGTCACTGCAGACGGGCGGGAACTCGAGGGGTACGGGGTGATTCCCGATAGGGGAGTAGTGTTGACTAGGGAAGACCTGGTCGATGGGCATGATGCTACGCTTGCGGCTGCCATCGCATGGATGAAGAAAGAATCTGCAAGGAGATGAGAATGAGCCGATTTGGTTTGACTGCGCGAGCTGGCATGAAACAGCCGGCTCTGGCGGGTGTGTTGGTCTTCCTGATCGCAGTCGTTGGGGGCGGGGTCGGTGTGCATGCGGCCGAAAGTGCTCAGCAGGCCGCCGCCGCGGAAGATCTTCCTGACGTAACTGCGATTATCGCTCACTATATCGAGGCTGTGGGTGGAGAGGAGCTTCTGCGTTCCCTTACTTCGTCTCATGCGACGGGGTCGTTTTCTATCGCCTCTCAGGGCCTGGATGGAACGCTGGAGGTCTTCGCGGCCGCTCCGAACAAGCTCCTCGTGCTGACGACCATCGCTGGAATGGGGGAGTCGGTCACGGGATTCAGCGGAGAGATCGGCTGGTCGATGGATCCGACGATGGGGCCACGACTGTTGCAGGGCAAGGAGCTCGATCAGATTCGCGACCAGGCCGATTTCTACAGTGACCTGTACGATCCTGCCACCTTCAGCGTCATGGAAGTGCTCGGCATTGAGGATTTCGGCGGAGCGAACTGCTACGCGGTCAGATTCGTGCGCTTATCGGGCCTGGAAGCAGTCGAGTTTTTCGAAGTCGGCAACGGCCTGATCCGCGGAATGAAAAACACGCAAGAATCCATCATGGGCTCGATCGCGGTGACGACATTCTTGTCCGAATACCGGGAATTCGGTGGGCCTCTGGTGCCGACAATGATAGTGCAGGAATTCGGCATGGGTCAGACGGCCGAGATCTCGCTGGTGACTGTGGAGTACAACTCCGTTCCAGATGCGACCTTCGATCTGCCGACTGAGATCTCGGTGTTGGTGGGTGGCTAGCAGGCCGTGGTGAAAGTGCAGTGGCATCGCCTGCGGCGCGGCGCCTAGCATCTGCACCCTGGGCGGCGTAACCAGACCCATCACACTCTCACCACGGCCTGCTACTAGCTCCCTCCCGTTCCCGGCGGCGACACCAGGTAGATGCCGTTGAACAGCAGCTTGAAGGTGCCGTGCGGCTGGGCCCGGAAGTTGACCTCAGGGCCGAGCAGAACCACGTTGCCTTCGCCGACCTTGGCCAAGACCGCGGCCACACCGTTCTCCAGGAAGGTCTCGC
>JAUWTE010000488.1 GCA_030609765.1 Acidobacteriota bacterium | reverse complement strand
GCGGCGGAGCCGGAGCTCGAGCCACCCGTAATGCGCTGCATGTCCCATGGGTTGAGCGCCGGCCCGAAGCAGGAGACCGTGCCGGTCGTGCCGGTGGCGAATTCATGGGTGTTGGTCTTTCCCACCAGAAGGGTGCCAGCGTTCGCCAGGCGGGCCACAACGGCAGCATCGGAGGCGGGCACGTAGCCGCGCAGGAGCTCAGAGCCGGCGCTGGTCGGGATGCCTCGCGTACAGATGATGTCTTTGTGGAGAATTGGCACGCCGGCCAGCGGGGCAGGCCGCTCCCCGGCCTGCAGGCCATCAGCTATGGTGTCGGCGTCAGAGTGCGCTCGATCGGGAGTGGCGACCACGACGGCGTTGAGCAAGGGGTTGAGCGCGGCAATTCGCGCCAGCGCCTGCCCGGCAACCTGACGGGGGTCGGCCTCACCTTCGCGCACCTGGCGTGCGGTTTCAACGACGCTGTCTGCTGTGCGGCCGGCCTCCGCCGGGCCTGATCCCGGGCTCTCGGAACCCTCTCCGCGGTCCACCGTCTCCGCTGCAGAGGCCACCGCAGATGCCGCCGCAGATGCCGCCGCGCTGGCCTCGAGGTCGAAGCTCGCTGCGCTGGCAGCAGCCCAGCTCTGGAGGCGATAGCTCAGGGCCGGCTCGGACGGCCCCACCGGGAGCGTCTCGATTCTCCGGATGGCCTCGATCAGCGTGCGCTGAGCAGGTGAATGGTCGCTTCTCAACATGGTGGGGGGTTCCCCTCTGCGAGTCGGCATGATCCTAACCGATCATACCGGCGACAGCAGTCTGCTGAGCAGTCTGCCGAGGCAGCGATCTCGCCCCTGCAGCGTGCCCAACCATTACCCTGTAAGCTCTCAAGGAATCTCGGGTCGGCTGCCCGCAACGGCGGCTACCGGCTCATTGCTGGCGGGAAGTCAGTGTATTGGCAATTCGTCCATGCTGTGGTTGCAGAAACGTAAGCTCAAAGCGGGAGACAGTGCGGCCCGGCTGCAAGCCGCGCAGAAGCTCGGTGAGCTAGGCAATCCCCGTGCCGTCGGCGCCCTGACCGAGGCTCTCGGCGACCATGCCTGGGACGACCGCTGGGCTGCCGCGGTGGCGCTGGGAAAGCTCCGCAACGGACGCGGGGTTACCGCTCTCGGCCGGGCACTCGATAGTGATGCGGCAGTGGACGTGCGTTGCAACGCCGCCTGGGCCCTTGGCCGCATCGGCGGCAAGGCTGCGGTGGATTCCCTTCTCGCGGCGCTCGATGACCAAGACTCATCGGTTCGTCGTGTGGCGGTGGAAGCTCTGGCTGCCGTCGGCAAGGGCGACACCATGTCCGGGCTGGTGAAAGCTCTCGAAGACTCCGACCACGACGTGCGTCTGACGGCCGTCGTCGCCCTCGGCGAAGGCGGCAGTGGCAAAGCCGCAAAACCTCTCCTCGATGCCATGCTCGACGCGGAATGGAGCGTGCGCTCCGCTGCCGCACAGGCGGTGGCCAAGGTGGGAGACTCGACTGATCTCGAATCCCTGGTCAGAGCGCTGGGGGCCGACTATCTGCCTGCTTGCATCGCAGCGGCCGAGGCTCTCGGGCGCATCGGTGATCCTCGTGCCATCGCGCCTCTGGCGGAGATCATTGGTGGTGGCGGCGATGCGCCGACCTGCGACCTGCGCCTGCGCCGGAGCTGTACCAGGGCACTCGGTGGTATCGGCAAGGCCGCGGCCGCGCCTCAGCTACTGCGCACGGTGCAGGATCGATTCACCGCGGGCGTCTCGATCGAGTCCCTGTCGCGCATCATGCGATGGGATGCCGCGAACGTCGATGAGGAGCAAATTCGCTGTATCGCGGCTCTGGACGGAGTTGAGCAGATCCCCTGGGTGATTGACGACGCGGAGGAGGAGGTCGATCCCTCGTGCGTCAAATCCGGACGCCCCTGGCCGGTCGACACCTCTGAGTTGCGCCAACTCGCGCGAGCGGAATTGCGTGCCCGTGGCGTCGAGGGCGGATTCGAGGAGAACCATACAGACGATGACTGAGCCGATAATGGCCAAGCCCCTTTTCATTACCGACGATCGAGGCCTCGAGGACCTGGCCATGAGGTTGCGCGACTGCCGCCTCCTCGGCCTCGACACCGAGTTCCTCACCGAGCGCAACTACTTCCCGCGCTTGTGCCTCATTCAGATCGCTACCGAGAACCTGCTGGCTGTCGTCGACCCACTGGAGTGCTCGAACCTCACGCTCCTCGGTGAGGTCTTCACCGACGACTTGGAGCTCGTGGTGCATTCCGGGGAGCAGGACCTGGCAATTGTAGACCGGCACTTGGGACGCGTTCCGGCTCGGGTGTTCGACACCCAGGTTGCCGCCGCATTCCTCGGCTACGGTCACAGGATCGGCTACTCACGCCTCGTCGAAGCATGTTGTGGGACGCGGCCTCAGAGCTCCCAGGCTTACACGGATTGGGCCAAGCGCCCTCTCGAGACCGCCCAGGTCGACTACGCCATCGACGACGTTCGTTATCTGTTGCGCTGTCGCAGCTTTCTGATGGAGGAACTGCAGTCGCGTGGGCGATTGGAGTGGGCGCAACAGGAATGTGCGTTCGCCCGTGCCCGTGCACTCGAGGGGCACGACCCCTACCAGCAATGGCGCAAGGTCTCCGGGCTGCGTGGATTGCACGGCCAACAGCTGGCGATCCTCCGCGAGCTCGCCGCATGGCGGGAGGAGCATGCGGCGGCCCGCAACGAGCCACGCCAGAGGATCGTGTCCGATCGAGTGCTGATCGAGTTGGCCAGGCGAGGCCCGAAACGGCCGGAAGATCTCCGCAAGTACCGCGGACTGCACCCCAACGAAGCCTCTCGTTCGGGCAAGGCGATCATCGCGGCAGTGGGCCGGGGGCGGCAGCAGCCGCCGGAAGCCTTGCCCGTTCGGCCGCCAAGATCATCTCCCGATGACGATCCCAATGTGGCCGCTCTGGCAACCCTTCTTGACGCTTTTCTTCGCGCCCGCGCGTTGGAGATGAAAATCTCGTCAAGGCTGTTGGCCAATCGCAACGATCTCGAGAGGCTGGTTCGCCTCAGCGTCAACGGTGATCTCGCCGGTGATACGGCCGGGGGGGCCCCCCGGCCGCGCGGGGGGGGG
>JAUWTE010000292.1 GCA_030609765.1 Acidobacteriota bacterium | reverse complement strand
ATAGCCGGATTCAGCGTGGATATAGCCGCCGTCGGTCGTCTGCCGCACATAGGATCCCGTGCAGTAGATCTCGGGCGTTGTGTACACTTGCGTCCAGAGCGTGTCACCAGCCGCGTCGACCTTGATGAGACACGGCATGAGGGCGGGACCGAAATCCTGGGTGTATCCACTGACAACATAGGCGCCGTCGGAAGCCTGCCGCACAGAGTTGCCTCTCCCGCCCCAGTAGGTTTTTGTCCAGATTGGGTAGCCGTCGGCATCGGTCCGGACGAGCTTGATGAGGTGGGATGAAGGGCCCGCTCCATCATCCCCAGTGAGGATGTAGCCGCCATCTGTGGTCTGCTGGACATCCCATGCCCAGCCATCGCCGAGGGTTCGCGTCCAGGTTTCGCTGCCCATGGAGTCGATCTTGTGGAGCATGAAGCCCAAACCACAGCCGCCACCGGCAATGATGTAGCCGCTGTCGGAGGTCCGGGCAATGGCAGTGCCTTGGCAAATTGCGGAGGTCTGTGTCCAGTCCACTTGTCCGAGGGAATCAGTGGCAAAGGTGAAACAGTCCAAGGATCCCAGGTGTCCGCAATAGCCCGTGGCGATGTAGCCACCCTCATGGGTCAGATCGACAGAATAGAGCGCTTCATTGCCCCATCCAGGATGGAAGTCATATCGCTGGGTCCAGAGTGTGTCACCCTCGGAGTTGACCTTAACAAGGTAATAGTCCTCATCGTCATAGACTCCAATGAACCCACAGGCGATATAGCCGCCATCCGGCGTGACCTGGACACCTCTGCCCTGGGCATGATCGCCATAGAGCTCAACCCAGTCGATCGGCGGAGGCTGGGCGAGGACTGGCTGAACCACGAGGAGTGCGAGCAGAACTGCAGGGACCATGGCTGTGGCCACTAGACTACCGACGGGAATCGCGGAGCGTACCGTTTTCATCTATGGTTGTTTCCTTCGGATGAATAGCAGCGTCTTGCTTCACGAGCAGTCGAGCGGGAACAGCCGGCCCTATCGACTGCTTGGGAAGCCTAGACAAACGCAAGTTTATCACATTTCACTCAGGGTCACCATCTGCAACTAGAGCGGCCCGGGGCGGATTGGGCACTTCGCACCTGCGCCCTCCCGCGCGGTCGTGGATCAACATGGGGTTGTTCAGACGCTTACCGGTATACAGCCGTCTCTGCGGACGTTGATCACTCTCGGGATACCGCCAGATCATGACGGCATGCACATGGACAGTCCCGACAAGCACGAATATGCTTGTGGGTGGTACTGGCGCCTTCTGACAAGCTGTCGGCTCGACCAACGGCGGTGGAGGTCAACATGAAGCCCCATTCAGTGCTCCGCAGTGCATTCGTTGTCACTCTCGTTTGCCTGGTTTGTGCTTGCGGCTGCCGAGAGGATTCCCCGGCCGACTCGGGCTGCCCCCCTGCCGACATCACACACGATCCCCCTGATCTGGAAGCTGCGGCAGAAACCCTGTCGATAGGAGAGCATACCTACACGCTCGACTGCACCCTCTGGCGTGACTTCATGCCGATCTGCCCTCCCAACGGAAGGCCGCTCATCGCGCTCATCCATCTGATCGAGGTCGACTCGCTCGATATCCCTGCGGGCATCGACCTGTCCTATCTTTGGGTCCTCAATGAGGACGCTGTATGGGCTACGGCCTTCTCCGATGAAGCCCGACCCGAAACCCCACCGTTCGTGATCGAGAGGGTTGCACGGTGCGGTCCCAAGTGGGGTCCGGACATCACCGTGGATGTCGTCACCCGCGTTCTTGACGGTGAGGGAACCGAGTATCTCTTGATCCGCCAGGGTGTCCTGATCGATTCCACGTGGTAGGGGACCCATACGCGGCAGGGTGTACCATGATCCTGTTGTGGACATTACCCCCGGCCGATCCCATTCCTCCGGCCCCGCATCGATGCTACCAGAGCGCCGGTCACCGCCACCCCGGTCGCCGCACGCAAGGCCACCTTGAGGGCAACAAACTCCTCGGGGCGCCAAGCCATCCCCGTTCGACCACCGGCGAGCTGGAACAACGTCGTGCCCAACACCACGCCCAACAGCATGCCGACGATGCGCGCTTCGGCCAGCGCGCTGCCCGCGGCCCCTTGGCGATCGCGCGGCGCCGCGCCCATCAGCGCACTTGAATTGGGCGAGATGAAAACGCCGGTGCCGAAACCGACAAGCGCGAGGCACCCGGCGACCATGAGATCGCTGCTGCCCGGGCCCAGGTGAGACAGGCAGAAGAGGCCCAGAGCTTGGAGCAGGAGTCCGCCAGTCGCCAACCCCCGGCTCCCGAAGCGATCCGACAGCCATCCGGATGGGGCCGCAACGAGGGCCATCATCAGCGGCTGGGCCGATAGGAGCATGCCCGCCCGAGATGCATCCCTCCCCAGGCCCTCCATCAGGAAGAAAGGCACGAGCAGGATCACCGTGAAGATCGCGATGTAGTTGGCCAGAGCGCTCAGGGCCGCACCGGTGAAGACCCGCGACCGGAAGAGCTCGAGGTCGGAGAACGGGCCGCGCGACCGCGCCGCCGCAACCGGCCCCTGCCGAGGAAGGCACCGCATCGCCAGAAACAGGATGAAGAGGCTCACCGGCACATTGAAGAAGAACGTCCAGCGCCAGCCCCCCGCGCCGACGATGAGACCGCCGACGGTCGGCCCGAGGGTCAGCCCTGTATACGTGGCCGTCGCCAGGGTTCCCAACGCGCGTCCGCGCCGCGCGGCCGGAAAGGCAGAGGTGAGCAGGGCCGGGCCGGTCGCCATGACCATGGCCCCACCGACGCCTTGAAGCGCCCGAGCAGCAACCAGGAACGCGAGGCTGCGGGTGAGCCCGCAGGCCAGCGCCATGAGCGCGAAGAGACCGAACCCCGTCAGGTAGACGCGGCGGTGACCGAGCGTGTCGCTGGCGCGGCCCGCGAACGGAAGCGCGATTGCCACCGCCAGGAGAAAGGACTGGAGCACCCATCGCGATGCTTCGAGCGAGATGCCGAGATCGCGCCCGAGATCGGGCAGCGCCAGGTTGATAGCAGATCCGGACATCGCGGACAAAAGCGTGCCCAGACCGACGACGGCGAGGACGGAGCCTGTACCTGAGGCCGCGGGTTCATGCGGTGCGGTGTCATTCGGCGAGACGATGTTGTCGATCCTCCCAGTCAGCGCGGAACCCATGCGGATGATCGCCGATTCGGGATGCCTTGCCAAGGAGTGTCCGGGGTGGTGATCGTCGCGGATGGGGCGTAGCATCCCGGTCGGACACGGAACGCGAGCTCGAGGACCCCGAGGGGAGGAGAGATGACGCCGACTGCGGGAATCCTGGTTCTACTGGTGCTCCTCTCAGTGTTCCCAGCACGGTCACCCGACGCGACCACGGCGCCGGACCAGATCACCTACGAAGATCAGCTTTGTCTCCTCTACCCCGAACTGCTCGCCAAGGCACCCCCCATCCCCTCTCCCTTCGTGACGCCCGACCGCAGAGAGATTGTCACGTGCTTCACTCTCGATGGCAGGTACTTCCTGGTCCCCGTCACGGTGGAAAACGGTGAACTTCTCGACTATGCGAACGGCCATTGGTACGGCAGGGGACGTCAGTTGGAAGTGGACACCTTGGACTTCCCCACCCTCGCAAAGACCGGGCTCCACTCCAAGGCGGAGCTGGATATGATCCGGACCATCACGGCCGTGCCGACCTCCGAGATCACGCGCATCGGACGCCCCCGCATGTCTTCCACTGCGGGCTTCATGAGTCATGATGAGGACATCGTCTCGGTTCTCAAGGGCGACAACGAACTCGTTCGGCAGCTCGGACTCACGCACCCACAATGCGCCCGACCTCTGGTCCACGTCTTCAATGTGATTCAGGCCGTGAAACGGGATTCGGAGCGCGGAAACGTAGGAGGCATCCTGTACAATGACGGGGAGATACATCTACGATTCTCGGGTTCCAAGGGATGGCAGGAATCGCTCTTCGACGATGAGATTCTCGGATACTGGCAGATCGCGATCCACCGTCCATTGGGTCAGGACGAGCGGGACTTCTTGTCACGACGATACGCGAATCTCGCCACACACGAGATGGCCAACATGGTCGAGAAACTCTCCCGCATCACGACCGGGGAGATGGTGCCCTACTACATCATGCGCTATGGCTTCTATGAAGGGCACACGTCCTATCGCGCGGACCCCATCGCCATCGCGCGTATATTCGGCCTCCGGAGCCTGGCGCAGATCGAGTCAGCATTCCAAGGCAGACTGCCCGCGGTCCTGACAGATACCTTCAATTGATCCCGCTGCGGATGGTCCGGCGCGGTGGGTGCATCAACGAGCGCCGCCAGATGACGATCGTGCGTTGAATCGCGGTGCTGTAACCACGCCGTCCTGGCTCGCCCCCGCAGATTTCTCCAGCAACCCCGACATGACCCTGTAACTTGTGGGACGCTTCCGAGTATTCATTGTCGGAGGCCGTCGTGAACGAATTCGAAACGCTCTACCGCCAGCACGCCTCGGCCGTGTTCCGCTTCGCATGGGGCCTGTGCGGTGACCGCAGCAGAGCCGAGGACATCGTCTCCGAGACGTTCGTTCGCATTCTCACGAAGGCCCCGCGCATCGAGACCCAGACGGCGCTGGCCTACCTGCTGGCCGTGGCGCGCAACGTCTTCCTGACCGGTCAGCGTCGGCGCCGGCGGGAAGTCCCGTTACCCGAGGAGATGCCCGCGAACGCTCACGACCCCGCGGACCGCCTGGATGATCAGGCCCGTCTGGAGACCGTGGTTCGAGCATTGCGCGCGCTACCTGAGGGTGAGCGGACTGCCTTGCTCCTTCGCGTCGACCACGACTTGCCCTACGGGGACATCGCCCGCGCGCT
>JAUWTE010000366.1 GCA_030609765.1 Acidobacteriota bacterium | reverse complement strand
CGACCTGCGTCGTCGGCGGGCCAGCCATGTGGCTGACAACCGCTCGCTCGTGCTCTTCGACCGGGGTGACGAGGTCGTTATCGAGGCAGGTGAGGAGGGGATCCGCTTCCTGCTGGTATCGGGAGAGCCGCTCAAGGAGCCCGTTGCCTGGCGGGGCCCAATCGTCATGAACACCCGCGAGCAGCTCCAGCAGGCCTTCTCGGAGCTCGAGGACGGGACATTCCTGAAGAACGAGTAGCCCTCAGGGTGGTCCCACACAGGGACAAGGGCGGAAACCCAGCGGGGCAGAGTTACGTAGCTACACTCGACAGTCTCTCGGACTGTTGCGGTCGATCCATCTGAATCTGATCTCGGGAGGGTTTCGTGGACCGTCTACTGCAGGATCTGCGCTTGGCGTTGCGCGGCTACGCCAGACAACCCGGTTTCGTCACGGTTGCAGTCCTCTCGGTGGCCATCGGTATCGGCGCCAACACCGCCCTCTTCAGCATGGTCAATGCGATCCTGCTGCGACCCATCCCCGGCATCGAGCAACCCGATCGCATCGTAGAGCTCAACGTCACGATGCCCACGAGAGGCTTCAGCGGTTTCGCCTATCCAGACTTCATTGATCTGCGGGCCGCCGAAACGCCCATCGAGTACCTGGCTGGCTGGAACATCGAGCCGATGAGCATGAGCGACGGCGGCGCTGGAGCACGGGTGAATGCGATGTACGTCTCGGCAACCTACTTCGACCTTCTCGGGGTGCGTGCGGACCAGGGGCGTATGTTTCTCGCCAGTGAGGACGAGGGGTTCGGTCAACATCCGGTGGCGGTGGTCAGTCATGGATTCTGGCTAGAAGAGCTCGGGGGCGAGCCGGATGTGCTTGGCTCTATCGTCGAGCTCAACCGTGTTCCCTACACTGTCGTGGGTGTGGCTCCTCCGGAATTCCAGGGCCACATTCCCTTCCTCTCGCTCGATCTCTGGGTCCCGATGGTGCAGGACGAGCGACTTGCCGGAGAGAATGGCCGCGGTGCGAGGCGCAACACCTCGTGGATGGAAGTCCTTGGCCGCATGCGTGATGGTGCCACGATCAAGCAGGCCGACGCGGCCGCCAAGCAGGTGTACCGCCGCATCGAGGAGGCTAACCCCGAGACCAACGAGGGCCGCGGCGTGCGGGTCGATGCGTTCGGCACGATTCCCATCGAAGGGCGCAGGGTGGTAAAGGCGCTCTTCGGCGTGATGGCGGCGCTCGTTGGCCTGATCCTTACGATCATCTGCGCCAACGTCGCCGGAATGATGCTGGCCAGGGCGGCAACCCGCGAGCGAGAGATCGCCATTCGCCTCGCACTGGGCTCGAGCCGGCTGGGATTGGTGCGCTACCTGGTCCTCGAGGCGATGCTGCTGTTCGGGCTCGGCGGTGCCGCCGGCATTCTTGTCGCCTACTGGGGAATGAGCGCGATCAGCCTGGCCAACCTGCCGATTCCGGTTCAGCTCGAGCTAGATTTCGGCCCGGATCCCGGTGTCCTGGCGATATCCGTTCTGCTCACTGTCGCAACCGGCGTCATTTTCGGCCTCATCCCAGCACTACGCGCGACGCGGCCGCAACTGGTCCCAGCGCTGAAGGCGTCTGAGGCGGGGGGCCGGCGCGCCAGCTTGCTCTACCGTGCTGCGGTTGCCGGCCAGGTGGCTGTCTCAGTGCTTCTGCTGGTGGTGGCCGGGTTGTTCCTCAGGGCCCTGCAGGAGATCTCTATTGCCGACCCTGGGTTCGAGGCGGCGGGGGCTTACGTCACCAGCATCGACCTCGCACTCGAAGGCCTCGAGGACCAGCCGGTCGCCATGTTGCTGTTCGATCGGGTGGTCGAGGAGGTGTCGTCGATCTCTGGTGTAGAGAGTGTAGCTCTGGCGACGGGGCTTCCACTGGATCAGAGCTCGTCGAGAACCTCCGTGGTGCCCGAGGAATGGGCCGCCGAGGATGATCCCCGGGTAGGCACCCACTATGCCAGCGTCTCCGAGGGGTTCTTCGAGGCCATGCGGACGCCTCTTCTGCAGGGCAGGACGTTCCTGCCCAGTGATGACGGCGATGCGCCTCCCGTTGTGATCGTCAACCGGGCCTTCGCAAAGAGGGCATGGCCGGAACAGAATCCGATCGGGCAACGGCTCAAGTACGGCCGCCTCGACGGCCCGGAACCCTGGTACACAGTGGTCGGACTGGTAGGCAACGCACGAGAAGAGTGGCTTTCCACTGAGCCCGAACCGATCGTCTACCAGCCGCTTCGTCAGGAGCACTCGCCGTTTGTCCGGGTCGTGGCCCGTGCCGGTGGCGGAATCGCGCGCGTAGCTCCGGCCCTGCGGGAGGCGGTCCTGAGGGCGGATCCTCGGCTGTCGCTGACGCCGGTGCTCTCCATGGAGGATCTCAACTCGCTCGACACGCTGCCGCACCGTCTAGGGACCACCGTCGCCATGGGCCTGGGGGTACTCGCGCTCTTCCTGGCCGCTATTGGCGTCTACGGGGTTCTGGCCTTTGCCGTCACCCAGCAGACGCGGGAAATCGGCCTGCGTATGGCGCTAGGAGCCGATCGGTCCAGGGTCCTGAGGGACGTCCAGCGGCGCGCCTTCCGCATGGTGCTGCCGGGGATGATTCTCGGAGTCCTGCTCGCGGTGCCGCTGGGCATGGCGGTGCAGGCGATTCTCTACGGAGTGAGCCCGGTCGATCCCGTCGTCTTCGGCAGCGTGTTGGCCGTGTTGGTCTGCGTCGTGGCTCTGGCCGCCTTCACACCCGCGCGTCGCGCCTCACGCGTTGATCCCATGCAGGCGCTCAGGTACGAATGAGCTAGTCGGCCTCGGACAGCCACGAGCGCTGACTAGTCCTGTAGTTCCCTCTCCAGCAGCCTGGGGCACGCTCCCGCGCTTGGCGGAGTCGGCGAAGCGCGGCTGTGGGGCGTCAGCGCTGGTTCGATAACAGGCCAGGTCGTAGCCTGTGTCCGTGCGGTCGACGACCTCGAAGCCTTGGTGCTCGTAGAAACGGGTGTCGGTCAGGTAGGGACTTCTGCCCGCGACGACCGCGACCCCATGGGAATCCTTGCCGGCATCGAGGCAGAACTGCAGCAGCTCACGGCCGATCTGCTGTCCCTTGTAGCGGCCGGAAACCCACAAGCAGTGAATGACGAGGTAGCCCGGCGCCACGACAGGCCTCCAGGCGGTCTCGGCGGGCGCGTACTCGATGTACACCTTCCCCCGCACGTCGAGCTTGCGGAACACGAGTCCCTGCTCGAAGCCGGCGGCCAGGAAGGCCTTCTTCCGGTCGACACCCTCCTGGTGTTGCTTCCCCGCGATCGCACAGCAGATGTGCTCTTCCGCGAGATTCGAGGCGGTGAGGGTTACGAAATCGGGTTCGGTGTCGGTCATGCCTTCATTCTAGACCCGAAAGCTAGACCCGAGAGCAAATCTGCCGCAGGCCCGAAGATGAGCCTGCGGCAGATGGAGGAATATTCAGGATTGCCAGCGGGTGCTATTGACTGGTTTCCGGTACAACCACGAGCTGATTGTCCACCTTCGAAACACCCGCCGTCCTCTCGGTCGCCAGCGTGGCGGTCTGCTTGTCCTCCTCAGACTTCACCCAGCCCATGAGGGCCACCTGGCCATCCGACACCAGAATGTGGATGGGATGTGCTCCCCCGTGTGAGTCGGTCTGGCCCATGGGTCCCTGGCCGGGAAGGTAAGGGGAGTAGTCTGAGAGGTAGGTGCGGTAGATGCTGTTGTAGACCCGCGCGCGCGTCTCGATATCGGCTCGCGACTCGTTCAGGACGATCAGGTTGTTGATGACGTTGTTGACGCCATCGATCTTCTCGAGCACGCCGGTGATGTCGGTCTTGAGCCTCGCACGGGCGACGCTGCCGGTCAGCATGACCGTGCCGCCCTCCAGCAGGCGGGGGTTGATCCAGTCGAAGGCACCGTAGTCGGGCATGTCGCGGATCTCCGCTACGACCTCCTTTGCGATCTCGCGCACCTGCTGGTGGTGCTCGTCGTCCTTCTCCTGTGCCTGGGCAATTGCCGGCACGACCGAGAAGGCCACTGCTGCTGCGATTGTTACTGTAACGAATCGCTGAGAAATGCGCATGTCAGCTTTCTCCCGTACACATCCTCCGCGCTCGCCTGGAGGTGAGCGCGGGACGCATGTTAGCCACTGGGAAGGGCAGGAAATCTCGAATCAACGCTCTGACTACAAGCGTATGCTCGTCCTCCATCGACGACAAGTGGATCTATAGGTCAT
>JAUWTE010000060.1 GCA_030609765.1 Acidobacteriota bacterium | reverse complement strand
CGCAGGTAAGCGGCGGGCGGCAGAACGAGTACCCCGGAGACCCGCTTCCCAAAGAGGTGGCCGAAGTGTTTCAAGTCTCCGGTCAGCAGGTGTGACGCGCCCGCATGGATCGCTGCCAAGAGAATGGGTTGGTCCTTCTCGACAAGCTCGACCCCATCGGGCAGCGAAGTGAATGCTGGGTATTCAATGATGCGCACGGAACGCATCAGGCGGCCGAGCTCCGCTCGCTGCCACTCGGTCCGGAGGTTTCGGGCTGCTTCCTCCAGAGCATAGCTCGCCGCAATCAACTCAGTGTTGGGGAGATCCCATAGCTGTTGGATTGTTGCCCCCATACTGTATGAAGCCGAGAACAGCACGTTGGCGTCGAGACAAATGACATCCAACGCTCACACCCCTTCGGGCTTGTAGTGGGGAATGTCGGCAGGATCGAGTCCCAACTTGCGGACCTCATCGACGGCACGGGCATAGTCCTCAGCATCGATCGCGTTGGACAGAAGGAACTCCGCCTTGCGCTCGTCGGTGTAGATCTCCAGAGCCACGACGGTCGCTGGCCGCAGCAGGATGCCGTCTTGGTGTTCCTCGGCAATCAAAACGGAGCCTTCTTCGAGTCCGAACCTGCGGCGAAGTGCCGCGGGCAGCACGATTGTGCCGCGCTTTCCGACTTTTGCCGTGTCTTGATTGGCCATCGCTACAGCCTGGGTTGTGGGGTGCGGTGTCTGAATCTCAGAATATCTGATAATCATACGCTGTCTCCCGCTTTCCGCCAAGGCCGGCGATTTGCTCGCTGGACGGTTGACTCTCACCCTGGTCTGTTCCACAAGTATCTGACGGCCACGACGCGAACATTGGCGGAAACAGAGGGCGATTCAAGATGACGAAAAAAGAGAAAGCGCGCGAGGGTTGGAATCGCAGGGATTTCCTGGGTGCGGCGGGGACGGGAGCCGCGGCGCTGGCGGCAGGAACCGCCCTGGCGGAAGGTACTGCGGCGACATCCGGAAGGGGTCGCCCGGGAGAAGAGATCTCCCAGGTACCACGAACCATCGAGTCTGAGCCGGCTGCAGGTGTCTGGATCGAGATCGACCGAAGGGCTCTGGCCGCCAACCTGGCGGCGGTGAGGGAGGCGGCTGGCGGTCGGCCGGTGATGGCGGTGGTGAAGGCGAACGCCTATGGCCATGGTCTGGTGCCGACAGCGTGGATCCTGGTCGAGGCGGGAGCCGATGCGCTCATGGTGGTCACGGTCGACGAGGCGCTGGCACTGCGCGACGCCGGCATCGAGACGCCGCTGTTGAACTTCGGCCCCTACGATGCCCACGCGGCCGAGGAGCTGGTGCGCCGCCGCGTCGAGCAGGCCGTATATACGGAAGAGGCGATCGATGGCATGGCGCATGCGGCGCAGAGGGTAGGGCAGGCGACCGCGTCCGTCCATGTCATGATCGACACGGGACTAGGTCGAGTAGGCGTGCCGCACACCCGGGCTCGAGAGACTCTCCTGGCCGCCGCCGAGAAACCGCACCTCGAGATCGCGGGCACTCTCACCACGCTCACCGAGGACCCCGACTTCGATCGTGAGCAGTTCCTCCGTTTCAAGACCTCGTGTGAGGAGGCGACCAGGGCCGGAATCGATCTTGGCGTGCGCCACCTCGCCAGCAGCGCGGGCGTCCTCGATTTTCCTGAGGCGGGCCTCGACATGGTGCGTCCCGGCATCATGCTCTACGGACAGTACCCGAACGAGCGCAGCCGGGTCGGCCGGCCCATCGAGCTGCTGCCCGTGTTGTCGCTGAAGGCGAAGGTCGCCTATGTGAAGACCCTCCAGCCAGGCGAGAGCGTTGGCTACTTGCGCGCCTACAAGGCACGATCGACCGAGAAGGTAGCGACACTGCCCATCGGGCACTCCGAGGGATACCCTCCGGCGGCGGTAGCGGGCGGCGGCCACGTTTGGATTCATGGACGCGCCTGCCCGCTGGTTGGCGAGGTCACTTCGAACCACGTCGAAGTGAGGGTGCCGGATGATCTCGGGGTGACGATTGGTGATACGGCGACGCTGATCACCGCTTCGCCGGCCGGTCAGACTGGCGGGGGCACGGGGGACCGCCGCGGCAGGGATGACGGCAATATGCCTCCCAATGCGGACGTTCTGGGTGACTGGACCGGTCTGTCGGTCTACGGCCTGCTGATGCGCCTCAACCCGCTACTGCCGCGGCGGTTGGTTTAGCCACGGCAAGAATCAAGCGCAACGCAGTCATCGTGGGCCATTGCGCTCGCGCAGCCGCGACCCGTTGAGTAACCCGGGCTAATAGGGCTCGTAGGGTTGATCCGGCAGCAGCGGCAGGCGGAGTGTGGGCGCGCCCCAAGGGCTGTACTCCGGGATCCAGGTGATGATCTCGGGCTCAGTCGGTGTCAGCGATGGGCCCACGGTGGTGGGCAGAGGTGCGGCGGGCAGGAAAATGACCGCGAGGTCGTCCTCGTAGGCCACCTCCCAGTAGGAGCTCTCGCGGAGTCGATCGTTGGCGGGCCATCCTGATGCCAGCAGGATGCCGTCGGTGTGAAAGCGCTCCAGCAGCAGATCCCCGGCGGGATCTCCGAGGTAGAACGCCCAGTGGGCCGCAGTGATATCGGGTGGATATGCCGTCTCGAAGCGGCCATCGAACGAGACCCGAACGCCGGGTGACATGCGGTTGATGACGAACTCCCCCCAGTTGAAATCAACCAGGAGGTTGCCGCTGAACTCTGCCGCCTTCAGCGTGGCGACGGCCTCGTAAGGAAACTCGATCGGCGACCGGACCCAGAATGGAATGTTGGTGAGAGACGCAAGGATGATCGCGATCGCAAGCCCCGCGGCCACGGCCCGCAAATACCTCGAGGGCGGGTGAGGGGTGGTACCCGTTCGATGCAGGTGGCGAGCTGCCGAGGGCCAACGCTGGATCGCCATTTCGCGAACGCGTGCCAGGCCCGAGCTGATATGGCCGACACTGAAGGCGAAGCAGACGATGGCGGCGATGCTCACGTGCCTCAGATGCAAGAAGGCTTGCCCCGCCGCGGCAAGACACAGTAGGGCCTCCGCGGGTCGGCGCGGCCGGGTCGAGGCGAGCCAACCCACAAGACAGAGTCCGAACCAGCCAATGAATATGATGAAGATCACAGGCGCGGCCAGCACCGACTGCCATTCGGTGATCATCGGTCGTGACATCGTGCTTGCGGAGACAAGCAATTCGGGCAGCCGTATGCCGTAGGGGTTCACCAGCAGCGCGAGCAGGCTCAGTGCCAGGGCTGGAAGGGTCTGTTTGACCCACACAATACGGCTGGCCGGAGGGTCGGTGAGCAGGGTTGCCAGCCACCACAACCCCACCAGCGCGAGGCCGGCAACGACGCCCCCGTGCAGGTTGACCCAGACGGCCACGAGAGGCGCGAGAGCGAACAGAATGTATGGCCGTTCGCGTGCCCGCAGCAGGACCACACACGTGAGCGTGACGAACAGCGCGGTGAACAGGCCCGCCCGCACGGTGAGCAGATGCAGAGAGATGGCCGGCAGAGCCACGATGAAAAGAATCCAGCGGGATAGCCACTGAACTTCCTGGCGAGCCGCTTCGCGCAGCAGCAGCGCCAGAATGCCGAGCTCGATGGTCAGTTTCAGCAGCGTCAGCCCGACACGGCCGGCGATCGAGTAGATGAGGTAAAAGATCGGGCCGATGGCCCACTCGTGCTGGATCCAGGGGAAGTCACCAGCCGTGTAGGAGTAGGGGTCGGTGGTTACCAATCCGAGGCTGGCTGCCAGGCCGTCGCCCGTCACCAGTCCGCCGCGCGCCACCAGATCGCGCCCGAACGTCAGCATGCCCCAGAGATCCGGATCGACCGTGGTCAGGGTGAAGGCGAACAGGACGGGGGCCAGCAACAGCAACCTGAGCTCCGGAGCGGGCTGGGGTCGCACGGAAGTTGCTCCCTTTCACCACGGTCTGCTCGTGCCCTGACTCAGGACACTACCGTTGTTGCACCGCGAGTCGCTCGCCACCTGGTGTCAACCGGAGGCGCTTGTGATTCCCGTCCCACCAGCTGATCCAGGCGTTGCGGGTATCGAAGCTCTGGCCCGTGAGATGGGAGAGCATCTCGATCACCGAATCGCGATTGGTTCCCTGCAGCTCGGGGCTGAGAAGGCCGTCGAAAATCAAGCTCTGAACGGCGTGCAGGTAACCGGCACGCTTGGCCTCGCTATCTTCGAGCTCCTCGGCTCGGATTCGGAAGTTGTAGAGCTGCGGCGGCATCAGCAGCGCACCGCGGACGTAGTCGCCGGCCAGTTGTACTCGGCTCAGCCAGCCCCGTCCCTCGTAAAACCAGTACTCCTCGGCGCCCAGCATCATGACGTCGTCGAGCAGGGGTGTGCCCGCCCGCCTGGCCTCCGCGTCGACAGCCAGCCGCTCGAGATCCTCCGACCACCCAAGGAAATCTTCGTTCGTATTCCACCATGCAACCCACTCGTCGACGCTGCGAAACTGCTGCCCGGTGATCTTGGCGAGCTGATCTCGGGCCATCGAGGAGTTGCTCTCCTCGCTGTCGGGTCCCGACTCGTTCGTTACCCACTTCAACAGCTCCTCCACCGCGAGTCGATAACCACGCGTTTTGGAGTTGAGGTCATCAAGACGGATACGCAGGACGCGGAAGCAAATGTTGGGGTCAATCACGACGCGCCCGATACGCTCGCTTCCCAGATCGGTGATCTCGGTCACGCCGAAGTAGGCATCCCAGAACCAATACTGCGTGGCGTCCAGAAGCCGGATGTCGATACACTCATCGATAATCATGTCCGGGTCGCGCCGCCGGGTACGACGCTGTGGGTTCTCGGCGGAATGCGCAGGGACGGCGACAGCGATCGAGGTCAGAAGAATGAGTGCGGTGAGGTGCAGGATTCGGCCTGTCAGCGGCGCCGGAGGTCCCGATTCGGGTCCATCGGGCCTCCCAGAGCCGGCATCATCTGCAGCGTCTGCATGACGCGGTAGGTCACGGGATTGAGGCCCCAGAGCTTCGTGCTCTCGTCGACATCTTCGAACCACATCAACGCGGCCAGCTCTTCCGCCCGGCGACGTTGCGTTCCTGCCTCGTTCTCGTCGTCGGTGGAAGCCAGGAAGCGTTCGGCTTCCCTGACCCTCCGCCGCCACGGTGCGGTCCAATTGCGGTACGTTTCAGAGCTGCCGGCAACATAGAAGATGTTTCGCAGCGACCAACCGCTGCTCGCCTCAGCGAACTCGACGTCGGCGAGAGTACCGTCCTGGAAGGCCACCAAGGCACTGGCGCCATCTTGGCTTGCCACGATGGTACGGACGCTGACGCTCTGGTAGTCGAGGCTCATGTCGCGCAGGATGATGAACACGTCCTGCGAGCTCGGCAGCACCGGCTCGATCAAACCCTGGTCACCTGTGGCCCCGCCAGCCGGACCGGCGGCTGCCTGAGCATCCACAAGGCCTGGCGCTTGCGGTGCTTGTACCGGCGGCTCCTGCCCCTCGGCAGGGGCAGAAACAACGATACAGCCAACCAGCAGCAGGGCGGTGAAAACCGTTGTCGTCACGCGAGTCATTGGATTCGGGGGAATCTGTATCGCCTCAGTTACAAGGTACTCGTTCAAGTTACCACACCAAGTATACGGCAGTCTCGGCGGCATAAAGCGCAGTGTCAGCGGGCTACTCCCAGATTCCAAGTAGCATCTTCACGTCGTCGGACGCCATCTTGGTGGGATCCCACAGCGGTGTCCAAACGAGCTGGACATCCACGTCCTCGACCTCTTCGAGATCGAGGCACTGAGTGTGAACCGCGCCCATGATCTGGGGGCCGACCGGACAGGCGGGAGAGGTGAGTGTCATCTTCACCACAACGCTCTTGTTCGCCTCGTCGAGCTCAACGTCATAGATGAGACCCAGGTCCACAATAGAAAAATCCATCTCCGGGTCCTTTACCGGCCTGATCGCTTCCATGACCTCTTCTCGAGTCGGCATTGCCATAACAGGTGCTCCTAAGCAGGTTCCTCAGTCTTTTCTTGCAGTGTGTGGGCGTGAATCTCGATGTCTCTGTCTTCGTCCACCATGCCGATAGCGCCGGGGCAGTATTGCGCCAATGCTTGCTCGAGAGTCATCCAGGCGAGCAACGCGCACTTGATCCTGACGGGAAACTGCTTCACTCCCTCGAGAGCCTCGAGATCCCCGAAATCGATCCCCTCAGGCCAGTCGCCGCCCTTGAGAACGCCCTGGAAGGCGGTTTTCAGCTCCAGCGCCTCCTCCATGGTCATGCCCTCGATCTGTTTTGCCAGCATCGAGGCCGAGGCCACGGAAATCGAACACCCTTGCGGCTCGATGTGTAGCTTCTTGATGCGACCGTCCGCGATCTCGATCTGCATCCTCAGATCATCGCCGCAGAGGGGGTTGTGCCCGTCCACTTCGATGGTCGGATTCTCCAGAGCCTCACCACCGCAGGGCTTGCGGTAGTGGTCGAGGATGACCTCACGGTAGAGATCGTCGAGGCCGGACATCGTGGGATTCATGGTTTTTCCTCGGGGTCCTGAGTTCGCGTTTCTCGAGGTGTGACGTTCCCTGAAGGCTCAGGTCGTAGGGAGACCGAAGACTTTCCGAGCCTCGTACAGAGCGTCCACGAAGGCGTCGACATCCTCCATGTCATTGTAAACGTAAAAAGAGGCGCGCGCTGAGGCCACCAGACCGAGCCTGGTCATGAGTGGCTTGGCGCAATGATGTCCAGCACGAATCGCCACACCATGGCGGTCGACGACAGTGCCCAGATCGTGCGGATGGATGTCCACGTCGTTGAAGGAGACCAACCCGCATCGATCCTCGGGGTTGCGGGGACCGTAGATGGAGATAAACGGCAACTCCCGCAATCGTTCCAGCGCGTAAGTAATAATCGCCTGTTCGTGGGCCCGGACGTTCTCCATGCCCAGAGAGGTGAGATAGTCGATTGCGGCACCCATGCCGATGACATCGGCGATGCTCGGCGTGCCGGCCTCGAACTTGTGCGGTACCGCAGCCCAGGTGCTGCGCTCGAAGCTGACATCGCGGATCATCTCCCCGCCTCCCAGGAACGGGTCCATCTCCTCCAAGAGGTCACGCCGTGCCCACAGCACTCCGACGCCCGTCGGCCCCAGCGCCTTGTGAGGAGAGCAGGCAAAGAAATCCGCTCCCATGGCCTCGACGTCGACGGTGTCATGCGGCATTGCCTGGGCGCCATCAACGAGGACCAGTGCCCCACGTTCATGCGCGGCATCGGCGATCTGGCGCACCGGGTTGATGGTGCCGAGGGCGTTGGAAACCTGGGTGAGAGCTACCAGCCGGGTCTTCTCGTTGAGCAGCTCGTTGAGCTGATCGAGGCGCAGGTAGCCGTCGTCGGTGATATCCAGGACGCGGATCTTGCAGCCGACGTCCTTGGCCAGCAGTTGCCAGGGAACGATGTTGCTGTGGTGCTCCATGGCGGTTAGCACGATCTCGTCGTTTGGGAACAGATGCTTTCGTCCCCAGGAGTGGGCGACGAGGTTGATCGACTCGGTCGTGTTGCGGGTGAAGATAATGCTCTTGGGGTCGTCGCCGTTGATGAACGCGGCAATCTTCTCCCTGGCGTCTTCGTAGGCAGATGTGGCCTCCGAGGCCAGAGTGTGGACGCCGCGATGGACGTTGGAGTTGTAGCCACTGTAGTAGTCGGAGATCGCGTCGATCACGCATTGCGGTTTCTGACTGGTGGCTGCGTTG
The DNA here is from genome assembly GCA_030609765.1 of Acidobacteriota bacterium. Classification (GTDB taxonomy): domain Bacteria; phylum Acidobacteriota; class UBA890; order UBA890; family UBA890; genus CALAKE01. The sequence goes on along the minus strand of JAUWTE010000060.1, from coordinate 3,071 downwards.
TCCAGATAGACGAGCCGCCGCCCGAAGATCTGGCGCTGGAGAATAGGGAAGTCCTGCTTGATTCGGCTGACGTCGAGACCAGCCTCGGCGGCAGGCGCCCCGGTCTCCTCGTGAACGCTCACAGAGCCTGTTACGGCAGGCTCTGTGGAAGTCGTATTCAGCATCTGGTCCTCACTGTGATTGTCGTCAGACACAGGACCTCCGATCCTGCTCTCCGTCTACCAGCTGCCGTCCTCTGCTGCCGATTGGCCCCCGAGTCTCTCGGGGAGGGCCAACACCACCATGCCGTCCTCCTCCTTGACCGGGAAGGACTCGATGGGTGACACGGCCGGCATCGTCAGTGCCTCGCCCGTGCGCACGTCGAACTTGGCGCCGTGACGGGGGCAAACAATGCAATGGCCGTCGATCGTGCCATCGCCGAGCGGACCATCGTCGTGAGAGCATACATTCTGGACAGCATGAAGCTGCCCATTCGCACGCGCAATCGCGATGCGCTCGCCCTCCACCTCATAGGTCTTTACCTCGCCCTCGGCAATCTCGTTAGCCGCGGCGACCTCGACCCACCTGCTTGCTTGTGTTGTCGTGTCCGTCATCATTCGTACCGTTTTGGCGGGGCCGCCGCTATGCCGTTTGTAGCTTGTGCAGCTTGGCCCGCACGTAGCTCCAGAGGCGCTCGTTGAGCGCCTCATCATTGATGCGATCGAGGGCGGGGGCAAAGAACCCCTCCACGATCGCAAGCTGCGCTGCGCGGCGTGACAACCCGCGCGTCATCAAGTAGAAGACCTGCTCCTCATCGATTGGCCCGATCGTGGCTCCGTGAGTGCAGCGCACGTTCTCGTTGAGAATCTCGAGCTCGGGGATCGATTCGGCCCGGCAGTCGCTGTCGAGCATCAGATTGCGGTTCTCCTGGTAGGCCTCGCTGTTGGCGGCATCGAGCTCGATGCGGATCAGCCCGGTGTAGGCCGACCTGGCGCGGTCCTCCAGGACCACCTTGAAATCGAGGTCCGAGAATGTGTTGGCGTGCACGTGTATGTGCTCGGTGTGGTTGTCGAAATGCTGATTGCTGTCGCCGAACAACACACCGATCATCTCGGAGTAGGCGTTGCTGCCGCGCAACTCCGCGGCGATGTCGGCCTTGTTGTAGAGGCCACCGAGTCCCACGTTGACACTCAGGATGGATCCGTCGCGCTGCACATGGGCGCGCTGCGTGTGGTGCGACCGCGTGCGCAAGCCCCAGTTCTGTAGGCTGACGTACTGCAGACGGGCGTTCTGGCCCACGTGTGCCTCGACCACCGAATGGGCGACCACGCGAGGCGAGGCCCCATTGACCGTTGCGTTCGGTGAGCTCGTGTATTCATCGATGAATGTCGCGGCGGCACCTTCCTCGAGAACGATCAGGGTGCGGGGGAAGACGGCCGAAAGATCTTTGCTGCTGCGGAAAACAGCGTGCACGGGCACCTCGAGCTCGACACCGGCGGGCACGTACAGGAAGACCCCACCGACGAACAACGCCGCGTTGAGGCCTGCGAACTTGCCCTGCTCGAAGGGAACCATCTTGCCGAGGTGCTTCTCGACAAGATCAGCATGGTCGCGAACCGCGGAGGACAGGTCACTGACGATCACGCCCATGTCCCGCCACTTCGGGTCGATCCCCAAGGTCACGGCATCGGCATCGTCCTGCACCAGCACGCCGGCAAGCTCTTCGCCGCTCTCTTCGCGGAAGCTCGCCAGCAACGATTCAGATGCGGCGCCGCTGCCGCCCATGCTACTGAAGACCTCGGCGCTGGCCGGTATCAGGGGCGCGACCTTGTCAGTCAGGAACTTCTCAGGCTCGGTGTAGCGCCACAAGTGAGTAACGCGGTCGGGCATGGGCTGCGCCTCGAAGGACTCCCAGGCATTCAGCCGCCACTTCTCGAGCCACTCGGGCTCTCCCACTATCTTGGCGATGGTGCGGGCCGCGTCGGGCCCACTCGTTAACGTGCTCATTGGTCTCGTCGCTCTTTTCTTCGATCAAGTATCCGAGGCGGGACGCACGGGAGCAGCCGGCTAGTTCGTGCTGACCGGCGTGCCCTCTGTGCTCCGCTCCAGGCCATTCGTGCGCCCCGGTCCTCGGAATGTCATTTCTATTACCCGACAGAACCTTCCATCTCCAACTGGATCAGGCGGTTGAGCTCGACGGCGTACTCCATCGGTAGCTCTTTTACGAACGGCTCGATGAAGCCGTTCACCACCATGACGAGCGCCTCTTCCTCGCTGAGCCCACGGCTCATCAGGTAGAAGAGCTGCTCATCGCCAATTTTCGAAACTCGTGCCTCGTGCTCCACCTGCACCCTGTCCTCGGCGATTTCCATCGTCGGGTAGGTGTCGGAGCGAGAATCCTCGTCCATCAGCAGGGCGTCGCACTCGACATGCACCTTCGAGCCGACGGCGCCGGGATAGACCTTGACCATGCCGCGGTAGGAGGCGCGGCCGCCGCCCTTCGAAATCGACTTCGAGGTGATCCGCGAGGTCGTGTTCGGGGCCGCGTGGATCATTTTTGCGCCGGCGTCCTGGTGCTGACCCTTGTTGGCGAAAGCAATCGAGAGAATCTCACCGTGTGCCCCCTCGCCGACCAGGTAGACGCAAGGGAACTTCATCGTCAGCCTGGAACCGAGGTTGCCGTCGACCCACTCTACCGTGGCGTTCTTGTGGGCGATGGCGCGCTTGGTCACCAGGTTGTACACGTTCTTCGACCAGTTCTGGATCGTCGTGTAGCGCAGGTGCGATCCCGGCAGCGCCACGATCTCGACGACGGCCGAGTGCAGCGAATCGCTCACGTAGGTCGGCGCCGTGCACCCTTCGATGTAGTGAACTCGCGAGCCCTCGTCGGCAATCAGCAGGGTGCGCTCGAACTGCCCCATGTTCTCCGAGTTGATGCGGAAGTAGGCCTGCAGAGGAATGGCTACCTCGATGCCCGGGGGCACGTAAACGAACGAGCCACCTGACCAGACCGCCGAGTTGAGAGCGGCGAACTTGTTGTCCGACGGCGGAATTACGGTCGCCCAGTACTTCTTGACGATCTCCTCATATTG
>JAUWTE010000444.1 GCA_030609765.1 Acidobacteriota bacterium | reverse complement strand
GCCGCCCTCGTCACCGAGGAAAGCGGCCTGTCGACCCGAAGCCTCCATGTACCGGCCCGGCTGCGCCGGCCCGCGCAGGGCGATCGGGTTGGCGAGCAGGTCGAAGCGCGGGATCGAGCCCTCGGTCTGCGCAACAGTGACTGCAGAACCCCCTGCGGCATTCGATGCGGTAGGCCTTGCAGCGCCGGCCGACGGCGTCACACTCCCTGCAGCGCCGGCCAAGGGCTGCGCTGCAGGCGCCACGAGAGCCAGCAGCAGTGTCCCGGAGAGAAACCAGCGAAGAGCAACTCGGGAGGATGCGCGCATGAGGACTCCTCCTGCCATTGATTGAAGGTCGATTAAGAGGGTGGGCAGGATATTATCCCAGATGCAATCTCAGGTGAACTTGCGCGCGAGCGAAGGGACGGCCCAGACAGTGGGCGAGATGAACGAAACCCCGGATCCCCAACCTCTTTTCAAACGACCATGGGTGGAAGCGCTCGCGGTGGCAATTCTCTTCGCCATGCTCGGGGCGGTCGCCACCTGGCCCATTGCCACGGACCCGGCCCATCTGTCGGTCCAGAAGCTCACCGACAACGACTACCGCTTCAATAACTTCGTGATTTTCTGGGGCGCGCACGCCCTCACCACCGACCCCCTCAATCTGCACCACACGAACATGTTCTATCCGGAGAGGTACACGTTCGCCTACTCCGACATCCTGCTCTCCCACAGTGTCCTGATGCTCCCGGTGATTCTTCTCACCAACAATCAGGTGCTCACCTACAATCTTCTCCTTCTTCTGTCGATGAGCATCGGCGGGCTGGGTTTCTATTTGCTGTGTCGTGAGCTGACGGGAAACCGGGTCGCGGCCCTCGCCGGGGCGCTGATCTTCATCTTCAACCCGATACACTTCGCCCGCCACGTCCAGATCCAGATGTTCGGTGACCACTGGATGCCCTGGTTCGCGTGGGCATTGCTGATTTGGCTGCGACAGGCCGGGGGGAATGATGCCGGGAGGGACGGCGGCCTCGCGGGGAACCAGTGGAAATGGCCGGCCGCGGTGGTCGCTTTCTTCTGCTTGAACGCGCTCAGCGGCGCCCAGCCGGCGCTGTTCGGGGCCATCATCGGTGCCGCGATGATGCTCTACTGGGGCGTCGCGGGCCGTCTCTGGGGGAAGCGTTTGTTCCGCCGCGGCATCCTGGTCATGGGCCGTTCCTGCTTCGTGCTTCTGGCGCCGATCTTCTGGCCCTACGCGTTCGTTGAAAAGGAGATGCTCGGGCCGCGTACGCTCATGGACCAGCTTCTGCACTCTTCCGCGGCTCCGGCTGATCTCTTTGCGGCCGGATCCCACCTTTACCGCTGGATCGACACAACGTTCGGCTGGCCCTCCGAGATCCTCGGCCGGCCGGCCAGAAGCTACCTCTTTCCGGGAATCGTCCCGCTGGTGCTGGCCTTGTTCGGACTCGTGGGCAGTGGGACGGTTCGCGGCCGTGGGAGCCGCGGCCGCGATCAGGTCTTCTGGCTGATCCTGCTCATCTTCGCCTTCTGGCTGGCGCTTGGGCCGCCTGCCGGCCTGTATCTGGTCATCGAAAAGCTACCCCTCTTGCGATTGCTGCGCGTGCCGAGCCGGCTGATTCTCATTGCCTCGTTCGCTCTGTCCGTGCTGGCCGCATTCGGGGTTGCAAGGCTGTACGAAAGCGAGAAGCTCTCTCGCCGATCGATCAGCGCGCCGCTGCTCGCCGGCCTTGCGTTGCTGTTTGCGATCGAGGCGAGCCACTCGCCGATGACGGTTTACCCGTTCGTGCCGGGCCCCGAGCCACGCCACCAGTTCCTGGCGGAACAACCGGGAGACTTCACGGTCGTCGAGTTCCCGATCGACCCACTCAACCACACCCTCTCCACGCGCCAGATCTTCAACAGCGTCCACCACTGGAAGAAGCTTCTTGTCGGCTACAGCGGATTCCAAACCGAGGAGAACATCGAGCGGCTGTACCGCCTGAACTCCTCCTTCCCGTCGGACGAATGCCTCGACGAGCTACAGGAGCTCGGGGTCAGGTATGTATTCGTGCTGGAGGCCCGCTACGGTCGTCGCCACCTGCGGCGGATTCTCCAGCAGCCCCGCCTGCGACAAGTGCAGCGCTTCGGCGAAACGGGGATCTTCGAGCTCCTTCCCCGCTGAGCCGATTTTTTCGCTGGATTCGGCTAGCCCGAGAACTGCACGTTCAGAATCCGCAGGTAGAGGCCGAGAAGGCGACGGTCCCCGGGATCAGTCCCGAGATCCGCCGGAGATTCACCCTCCGGCGCGTCGACCCCCAGCAGGTAGAACTCCTGGCCCTGCCAGCTACGACCCGACCCGGGCACGAGCTCGAGAACGATGGGTGCGCCTGGCCTCACCACACCACTCCCGCGGTCTGCGCCGAACTGGACTGTGGCGGTCATCTGTTCCAGGCCCGAGACCTCGACGGTAACGGAAGCGATGCTGCGGTCACTCGACACGGCAAGGAGCACTCCATGCTCCCCCCTCGCCCATATCCCGTCAGGATCTGCCCATGCTTCCTCGATCAGGCTGTCAGCCGTCCAGACCGTGAGGTCACCGTAGGCTTGCGGCTGGTGCAGTTGCGTCACGGGCACGAGAGCCCCGCGCAGCAAGAGGATTATCGCGAGCAAGATGAACACGCCCTGCGCTGCCCGATAAGCGGTGGCTGCCGAAAGGTCGCCGGCGGAAGGAAGGGGCTCGGCGTCGGGCGATGGTTTTTCCGAACCGAGGGGCTGTTGACCGGACTCGCCTGCACTCGGTTCACCGCGCGCAGCCCAGCGCCAGAGAAGTGCACCGAGAACGATCGTGCCGACCAGCCACACGATCGAGACGAGCCATTGGGGCTCATCTATGTGGACCCAGAGCGGAAATAGCCTCCACATCGGCAGCCCGGGCGCCCCGTATCGTAGGAGAGGAAGAGAGTACTGGATGCCGAAATCGTGGTAGAGCAGGTGTGGCTGCGCCAGCAAGAGCGCCGTGAGACTCACACCACCAGCAACGAGGACGGCTCGAGCCCCGGCGAAGAATCTGCCGGCGCGATCCGCAGATGGCCGATAGGCCAGCGCCACTCCCATCGGAATCGCAAGGGTCCAAAGAGCGCCGACCATGGGTCTCCCGGACGTGCTCCAGCCAGGCATCTCCTGGGACAGGGCGTGGATACTCCAATGTGCAAGGAAAACCGTGAGAAGGGCCCAGAAATCCTGGCGGCGGCGACGCCACAACCAGGCGAACCCGGCCACGGCGAGAAGGTACTGCGGTGCAACCATCAGCAGGCCGTGCCGCTGATCGATCAGCAGGCCAATGGCGCTTTGCAGAGCTCCCGGAAGGTCAAGCAAGTAGTCCAGGAGGCTCTCACCCTGCCCCACCGGACGAAGACCTGTGGCCGATCCCCCGTGATAGACCGCCAGCGGGGACAGGCGGCCGTAGAGCATCGAGGTGAAGGTCATGTGCATAGCAGCGCTGGCGACGATTGGAGCCAGGAATCCCGCAACGGACGACCGGCCCTTTCCCGCGGATCGCAGGAGCATCACAGCGCCAACCACGGCCAT
>JAUWTE010000361.1 GCA_030609765.1 Acidobacteriota bacterium | reverse complement strand
ATTCGACGACGGCAACGTTGAGGTCACCGGTCAGCATCAGCGACTCCGCGACATAGCCCTGCGTCGCGTAGCGACTCTGGACTCCAGCCTCCAAGGTGCGAAAGCCGAACTCCTGCTTGAGCTGGCGCTGTACCGGCACCTTGATGACGTCCTCCGCGAGGGGAACCTTGAAGCGCAGCCCGGGGTCCGTGGTCCTGTTGTAGGCTCCGAAGCGCAGCACCACTCCGACCTCCTCCGGCTGCACCTGGTAGAAGCTGTCGAACAGAATCAGAGCGACGAGAATGCCCCCGACGATCATCAAAATCGTCTTCAAGGGGATCTGCGGTCGCGGGATCTTGGTGACATCGAACTCGAAGATGCTATCGGGTATTCGTTGGTCCATGCTGTCTCCTTGGGTGGGTGGGAAGAAGGTCGCTCATGCGCCCTGAAACTGAATCCGTGTGGCCTCAGACCTGTCGTACGTTTCGGATGTAGCTGATTCTCCCATGTAAGCCCCGACTCCACACGGGTATAGTAGCCGTCTAGCGTGCCATCGGATTCATTCATCTCTGAATAAGCCGCCAGGGACGTTTCTGTGCGCGATCTCATCATCGAGGAACCGTACGAGTTCGTGCCCCCCTACCGGGGCCGAATCTGGGTGAATCTCATACGGCCGCTGCTGCCGTGGTACCTCGAGCGTGTCTACGGTCTCGAGCGCCTCGAATGCCGCGGCATAGAAAATCTTCAGGCCTCGATTTCCGCCGGCCACGGGGTGCTCCTGGCCTCCAACCACTGTCGTCCCTGCGACCCGATCGTCGTGACTTATCTAACAGGCCGGGTCCACCGGCCCATCTACATCATGGCGAGCTGGCACCTTTTCATGCACGGAGCTTTCCGGCGCTGGTTTATTCGCCGGATGGGAGGGTTCAGCGTCTATCGCGAGGGCATGGACAGAACCGCGGTCAGCTTCGCCGTGAAGGTTCTCGAGACCGCCGAGCGCCCATTGTTGATCTTCCCGGAAGGGGTCATCTCCCGTACCAACGAGGTGCTCTTCGACCTCATGGCCGGGACGACGTTCATTGCTCGCAGTGCTGCCCGGAAGCGCGCCAAGGCGTCCAGCGGCAAGGTCGTGATTCATCCGATCGCCATCCGCTATCTCTTCCATGGCGACATCGAGAGCACGCTCGATCCCGTGCTCACCGAAATCGAGCAGCGTCTGACCTGGCGGCCGCAGTCCGACCTCTCCCTTTTCGATCGTATCTACAAGGTCGGCACCGCCCTGCTGGGTTTGAAGGAGAAGGAACATCTGGGCGAGACCCTGGAGGGGCCCCTCGACAGACGCGTCGGGTGCCTGATCAACAGCCTCCTCGAGCCACTCGAAGACGAATACGTCGATGGCGATCGGGAGGGCGACGTGGTGGCGCGCGTGAAGCGCCTGCGCATAGCCATACTGCCCGAGATGGTCGACGGAGAAATCGACGATGAAGAGCGTGACCGGCGCTGGCGCCAGCTCGACGACCTCTTCCTGGCCCAACAGGTTGCCAGCTTCCCGACCGACTACCTGGCTGGGCCAGCGCTGGTCGAACGCTACCTGGAGACGGTCGAGCGCTTCGAGGAAGACCTTACCGGCAGTGCCCGTGCTCATCCGCCGATGAGCGTCGTAGTGCAGGTCGGACCTGCTTTGGAGGTCAATCCCGAGCGGCCCCCAAAGGGACAGCCCGACCCTCTTCTGGAAACGCTCGAGTGCAGGCTCAAGGAAATGATCTCCGACCTCACCGAGGAAGCCCGGAAGGAGCGGGCGACTGAAGACGGAGGACGGATCGCCGGCGCGGATCAGGCCCAGGGAGGGGGCCAGGCCAGCCCGGAATGATAGGAGGCAACTCTCCGCGATGAGCTCCGACCAGGAAACTGAACAGCAGACGAGTGAGGCAGGCCAGGTCGCGCCGTCGCGCCTCCTACGTGTAGCACTGGTAATTGTGGGACTCGTGGCGTGGTTCGGCAGCCAGACGCTGATCGGACAGACGGGCTTCCCCGAGGCGGGCATCGGCGATGGTCTGTTCACGCTCCTCACGCCCCTGCATTCCTATCTCGTGGAGAACCCGCGGGTGGCCGACGCGCTCCTGATCACGAGCTCCGCGGTTATCGACTTGTTCGCCATCTTCGTTCTGGCGTCTGCGATCTTTGGTCCCACCGTCCGGCCCTTCCTGGGGCTTCTCTTTCTCTTCTTCCTGCGGCAGGTTTGCCAGGCTCTCGTCGCCTTGCCGGCGCCCGAGGGGATGATCTGGAGGTACCCGGGGTTTCCCTCGCTGCTGGTCACCTACTATGTGGCGAACGATTTCTTCTTCTCGGGCCACACCGCGATTGGTGTTTACGGGGCAATTGAGATGGCGCGCACCGGCAAGCGCTGGTTGACGGTCGTGGGCGTGGCGGGTGCCGTGTACGCAGCGTTTTCGGTGCTCGTGCTGAGAGCGCACTACACGATGGATGTCTTCACGGCCGTGATCGCGGCTCTGCTTGCCGCCATCGTTGCCGACCGGCTCGCGCCGAGGGTCGATCGCGCACTGTCGCGGTGAACGTAATAGATAAATTGTGTGAGCGAGGAGGGCTCGATGCGGCTACCAGCCCACGAATTCCTGGATAAGGAGGGCATTTCGTACAAAAGGGGTGAGTTCGCGGCGGATACCGCCAAGGGAGCCGCGAATGTCGCGCGCGCCTTGGGGTATGAGGAAGCCCAAATGGTAAAGACGCTGATCTTCGAGACGGGCGATAGCGAGCGCGTGCTGGTGCTTGTCGGCGGAGATCGGAGTGCCGTTTCAGGCCATCTCAAGAAGGCCATCGGCTCTCGCAATATCAAGATGTGCAGCCTCGAGGCGGTGCAGGAAACGACGGGGTACGAGGTGGGCTCAGTGCCGCCTTTCCACTGGCAGCCGACCGGCTTTCGCTCGTTCGTGGACGCGGCCCTGATGGAGTACGAAGTACTCGGTGTGGGAGCTGGAGTGTGGGGTGAGGAGATCCTGCTCGCCCCCGATGACCTGGTAAGAGCTAGTCGCGCCGTGGTCGTAAACCTCACCGAAAAAGGAAAACCGGTTGTGCCCGCGGCCGGCTAGGCAGCGTGCTAGCTTAGGCAAATGGAAGCGCTTCCATTGACTGCGGTCGTCTGGGACTACGATGGGACGCTGGTCGACACGCGCGAAAAGAACCTGAGTGTCACCCGGCGGCTAATCGAGACGGTGTCGCCCTCCCCTGCTGGCGATCTCCCCGTGCTGGAATCGGTCGAGACCTACGAAGCTGCCCTGCTGAAAGTTCGAAGCTGGCGCGAGTTCTACAAGGACTACCTGCGCTTGTCCGAGGATAAGACCGACGAAGCCGGACTACTGTGGGCTTCCTACCAGGAGTCAGACACCACTCCTGTGCACGTGTTCGAGGGTGTTCCCCTCGTGCTCGGAGGGTTGCGACAGGTGCCCCAGGGGGTCTTCTCGCTGAACTCCCGGAGCAACATCCTCGAGGCCCTCGAGGCCTCTGACCTATCGACCTATTTCGGCTCGATCGTCGGGTACGAAGAAGTTCCCTTCGCACGGCAGAAGCCGGAGCCCGATGGACTGGTGCTCTGCCTGGAGGAGCTAACCGGTCTCGCCCCGGGCGTCGTGCTACTGATCGGCGATCACGAAATGGACGTGCTCTCTGCTACCAATGCGAACCGCTACTTCGAGGTGGAGGGTGTTGATATCCGGGTGCTGTCCATGGGTGTCAACTTCCGCACCGGGCAGCCCTCGTCGAACTGGCCGGTGCCCCCGGACTTCGAGGCCACACGCCCTGAAGAGATCCTCGACGTGGTCGCATCATTGGGCGGTCCCGTCGAGACGGGTACCTGAGCTCAATTCGCCCTTTCCGACGATCTGGCCCAAAGACGCCCTACTGGGCAGCCTCCTGGATCGGACGCACGTCCATGGCATACATCCCACGGCCATGGGTTGCGATGACCAACACATCGTCGCGCGGGTGAATGATCAGATCGTGCACGAATGTGTTCGGCAGGTTGTTCGCCAGCACGTCCCAGGTCTGGCCACGATCCAGCGACACGTATATGCCGAGATCGGTGCCGACGTAGAGGATGTCGGGGTTCTTCGGGTCTTCCTTGATGACGTTGACCGGCCCTCCCGGAATGCCGTCCGAGATGTCTTTCCAGGTCTCACCGTAGTCGGTGCTCATGAATACGTAGGCCTGGAAGTCGCTGTCGCGCTTGCCGTTCTGCGTGACGTAGACCGTGCCCTCGTCGAAGGCCGACGGCGTGACGCGTGACACCCACCTGCCGGGGACGACCTTATCGGTGAGCTCGCCCCAGT
>JAUWTE010000365.1 GCA_030609765.1 Acidobacteriota bacterium | reverse complement strand
GACGGGCGCTACGAGATCACGCCGGAGATGTCAGCCTTCGGTACCCTGAACCCCGACTTCGCTCTTATCGAGGCCGACCAGGAGCGCGTCAACCTCACGCGATTCGAGGTTTTCCTGCCCGAGAAGCGCCAGTTCTTCATGGAGGGGGACGAGCTCTTCCGCCAGCGCATCCGAACCTTCTACTCGCGGCGCATCGAAGACATCCTCGGGGGTGCCAAGGTCTTGGGTCGGCAAGGGGCTTGGACGATGAATGGCCTCTACACCCACGCGGAGCCGTTCGAGGAAGATAGTAAGGGTGCCGACTACGGGGTGCTGCGGTTGCAGCGTGATATCGGCACCTCGAACGTGGGCCTGATCGCGGCAAACAGGACGCTGGACGGAGTGAGCCAGGGCTCGGTGGGGCTCGACACGACGCTGTTTTTCACGCCGACGTTCGGCATGACGGCCCAGGTGGTGGAGAGCTACGGCCTTCATGACGACGGCTCGCTGGGCTTGTTCGTACGTCCCTCCTATGACTCACCTACGGGCCACTTCCACGTTCGCTATACGGACCTGGGGGAGCACTTCGCCGACAACATCAACGTCATCGGCTTCATCCGGGATGACGACCGTCGCGAGATCGACTCGGCCTTCGAGAAAACCTTCTGGCCCCAAGCTGGTCGCTTCGAGCAGGTTGTGTACAGTTCCAACTACAACATCTACTGGAGTCAGGCGGGCGATTTGCGTAGCTGGCAGATCGACCAGGGAGTCGAGGTCCAGCTGCGCAACCGCTGGGCCTTCGAGGTCGACTTCGAGGAGGAGTACATCGTCTTCGAAAAGGACTTCCAGAACCGACAGCTTGCCCTGGAAGTCGGCTACAATACGCGCGAGTTCGAGTCGGTCGCCCTCACTTACAGCTTCGGCAAGAACTTCGACTCCGATTTTCAACTCGTCGGTGTCAAGGCGGCCAAGAAGATCACCGAGCAGCTTTCGGTGGAGTATGCGCTCGAGTGGCTGACCCTGGATCCCGATCCGGAGGATGAGAGCACCTGGATCCACGTGGTGCGCGCCACTCAGTTCTTCACCCCCGACCTGTTTCTGAACGTGTTCTTCCAGACCAATACGGCGATCGATCGCAACAACATCCAGGCGGTCTTCGTCTACAGATACCAGCCGCCGTTCGGCACCATTCAGGTGGCCTATCAGCGCGGCACCGCCGAGTTCGGGGAGCGCTCCGAGCAGGGCAACACGCTCTTCCTGAAGGCAACGACGGTCTTCTAGCCCGGTATCCTGAGGAGATGGGAATGCGGCCAGAGATCATCACTTTCGACTGCTACGGGACGCTCATCGACTGGAACGCCGGTATCACCGGAGCGTTCAAGGAGGAGGCCTGCAGGCTCGGCATCGAGGGCCTAGATAAGAGTGAGCTGCTCGCTGCCTACCACGCTGCCGAACCCCGTGTGCAGGCGCGGGAATACCGACCGTATCGGGAGGTGCTGACGCTTTTGGAGGAGGAGGTGGCGGGTCTCCTGGGCTGGCCGCCGCCGGAAGCAAGTGGCTACCTCGCAGAAAGCCTGCCGTCCTGGCCTGCGTTCGCCGAGACTAATGAGGCTCTCGAGCGGTTGGTGGCGGCAGGATACCGGCTGGGCATCCTCTCGAACATCGACGATGACCTGCTGGCCGGCACGCGGCGGCATCTCACGGTGCGGTTCGACTTGCTGGTGACAGCCCAGCAGGTGCAGAGCTACAAGCCGGCGCCAGTTCACTTCGAACGTGCGATCGAGGCCATCGGTGGGCGCCGCGGCGGACTGCTGCACATTGCCCAGAGCTACTTCCACGACATTCGTACCGCGGCCGGCATGGGAATCTCGACCCTCTGGGTGAATCGACTCGGTGAGGACCGACCTGCTGGCGGGCCGGCACCCACGGCAGAGGTTCGTGACATGACTGAGGCCGCCGATTGGGTTGAGCAGATCCGATGAGCGACGAGATCGACCCTCAGGGAGTTGAGCACGCCAGGGAGCTGCTCTCGGAGGCCGGAACCGTGCTTGTCCTCACAGGTGCCGGGATCAGCGCCGACTCGGGCTTGGCGACATTCCGTGGCGCCGACGGTCTGTGGCGCAACTACCGGGCGCAGGAGCTTGCGACTCCAGAGGCCTTCGCCCGGGATCCGCGGCTGGTGTGGGAGTGGTACGGGATGCGACGTGAGGCAGCGGCATCCTGTGAGCCCAACGCAGCCCATTTGGCCTTGGCCCGGTTTGCCATCGAGCGAGACGGCATTACGATCGTGACGCAGAACGTCGACGGCCTGCACACCCGTGCCGCCGAGATGTTAGCGGTTGAGCAGCCGCCGGCAGGGGAGGGGAGAGTTGTGAGGGCAGACGAGAACAAGGCCGCGAGGCTGCCCCTCGAGCTTCACGGTTGTCTGTTCCGCGTTCGCTGTACTCAATGTGAAGCGCGCTATGGGCACCGTGAGCCCATCGATGCCAGTGCAGTGAACACCCTGCCGACCTGTCGCTCCTGCTCGAGCATGCTGCGGCCGGATATCGTCTGGTTTGGCGAGCCACTGGGACAGGCAATCGAGATCGCTTTCTCCGTGGCACAAGAGGCGGACCTATGCCTGGTTGTCGGCACCAGCGCCGTGGTTCAGCCTGCCGCCAGCATCGCGACGGTCGTCCGCCAAGCCGGCGGGAGCATTGTCGAAGTCAATCCTGAGCCGACACCCTTGACCTCCCTCGCCGCGGTCTCGTTACGAGGTGGGGCGGCAGATGTCGTGCCCTCGCTGGTGGGCTGATCCACCGTGATGTTTCCCTCCTGCACGCCCTCCACGGCGTGTACAAGGGGCATTCGATCTGAAACCTACGAGGTCGAGTTACCGTAGCCAGAAGAAATGGACCCACAAGCCGTAGTGACCATCGTCTTTCAGATCAGCATGGGCGTGTCCCTGGCCGCCTGCGCCGGCTTTCGTGCCTTCACGCCACTGCTGGTCATCGGCCTGGCGGGTCGCCTCGACCTGGTCCCGTTGGCGGAGCGTTTTGACTGGCTTTCCTCGGATGCGGCACTACTCGTGCTTGCTACCGCAGTGATCATCGAGACGCTCGCCGACAAGGTGCCGGTCGTCGACCACTCTCTCGATTTGGCCGCGACCTTCGTGCGTCCCGTGGCCGGTGCCCTCGTCGTGGCCTCCCCACTCACTGGTTTCAACCCGCTCGTTGCCATGGTTGTCGGCCTTGTCCTCGGTAGCACGGTTGCCGGCGGCGTCCATCTGGCCAAGTCGAAGACGCGCTTGGTCTCGACCGCGCTGACAGGAGCGTCGGCGAATCCGATTCTGAGTGTTGCCGAGGACGTCGTGTCATTCGGCGGCAGTGTCCTTTCCATATTCCTGCCGATTTTCGCCTTCCTGTTCGCCTGCTTGCTGGCGTTCGTGTCCTACCGTCTCCTCGGGCACCGCCGCTCGTCCCGATCCTCGCGCGGCACAGGCGTGGCGATACCGCCCCGCTGATCTCCGCCCGCCTCGATTCTTAGGCTGCAGTTCAGCGGCCCTCGGGATAGTATCGGGGCTTCACGGGACGAGTGGAATCCTGGCTCAGAGGCGGCACGAGTATGCGCATCTTCATTGCCGGCGGTGGAGACATAGGGCTGCAGTTCGCCCGCCAGCTCTCCGAGGAGCAGGATATCGTCGTCATCGAGAGCGATCCTGATGCCGTCCGCCGGTTCGCGGGCCTCGACGTGCAGGTCATACACGGAAGCGCAGCCAGCATCGAGCTCCTCGAGGGAGCCGGGCTGTGCGGGTCCGATGAGTTCATCGCCTGCAGCCCCTCAGACGAAACCAACCTCGTGGCTTGCCTGGCCGCCAAGCAGGTCGCCGCGGTCCGGACCTTTTGTTTCGTGTCGAAGGAGGTGTACTACGACTCCTTCAGGTCAGGAGACGGGGAGGGGACCGTCCTCGGCATCGATCACATCATCTGGCCGCAACACCTCCTGGCAGAGGAGCTCTCGCGCATAGTTTTAGTGCCCGAGGCCATCGACGTGGAGATCTTCGCCAAGGGGCGAGTCTGGCTCCTGGAGTATCGGCTGCAGGAAGATTCCCCCCTGGTGGGTGTCGAGGTGCAGCACATGAGAATCCCTCGCGGCACCCTCATTGTCGCCAGTGTGCGCGAGGACAACCTGCTTATCCCTCGGGGCGACACGATCTTCGCCGACGGCGACAAAGTCGTCTTCATGGGCAAGCGGCGTCCCCTCGCCAAGCTGTCGCAAAGGTTTTTGGGTCGCGAGCGTC
>JAUWTE010000458.1 GCA_030609765.1 Acidobacteriota bacterium | reverse complement strand
GATCGTACCGGCCGACTAGGCGAGATCTCTGTGCCGACTCTGTTCACGGCCGGGCGTTACGACGAGGCGACGCCCGAGACTACCGCCTGGTACCAGAGCTTGGTGCCCGGGGCGCAGCTCGAGATCATCGAGGACGCCTCCCACATGACCATGATCGAGCAGCCCGAGCGCTACGTGCAGGTCGTTCGAGACTTCCTGCGCGGCGTCGAAGAGGCGGCTTCAGAAGAAAGAGAGGCACCTCGATGAAGCCAGTACGCATGTATGACTCGGTCATCTCGGGCAACTGCTACAAGGTCCGCCTGCTGATGTCACACCTCGGCATCTCCATCGAGAAGGTCGAGGTGAGCGTGGCGGCGCGCGAGAAGCGCCGCGAGTTGCTCGGCAAAATGAACCCCGCCGCCAAGGTCCCCGTCTTGGAGTTCGACGATGAGAGCTTCATGGCTGAATCGAACGCCATCCTCTGGTATCTGGCACAGAACACGATTTACCTATTCGACGACCCCTTCCACCAGGCCAGAGTTCTGGGGTGGATGTTCTTCGAGCAGAACAACCTCGAGGCCAACATCGCGACGGCGAGGTGGTGGTTGACCGTGAAGCACGTGGGCGACGAGTACAAGGATCACCTGGCGCTCCGGTACGAGGAGGGCCATCAGGCCCTGACCACCCTCGAAGGGCATCTCGCCGAACGGGAGTTCCTCGTTGCCAACCGCTACTCGATCGCGGATATCTCGTTGTATGCGTACACCCATGTGGCGCCCGAGGGCGGATGCAGCCTGGCGGAATACCCTGCCGTGCGGAGCTGGATCAAGCGAGTGCAACAGCAGCCCGGTCACGTTCCGATGATCGAGGAGGCTTGAACCGAATGATGCAATACAAGGCGGATTTCGATTCGCTGCCCTGGGAGGAGCCGATCCCTGGTCTGCGCTGCAAGACCTTCAAACAGGTGGGCAGGCAGATTCGCCTCATCGAATACGCTCGCGAGCTCAGCCCCCACTGGTGTTGCCGGGGGCACTTCGGCTACGTCCTCGAGGGGAAGATGGAGATTACCTTCGACACCGGCGTGGAGGTCTACGAGCCCGGCGATGGTGTTTTCCTGCCGCCGGGCGAAGAACACCGGCACATGGCGCGGGTTCTTACCGACTTCGTGCGGGTGATCTTCGTCGAGGATGACTGAGGCGGCCGGGTAGCGTAACCTCTTGGTTCCCCATATCAGTCGCAGTGGCACTCGCCTGCATTTCTCACCCAACAGCATCAATCGGGGACTATGGACCGGATGTCGGATAACAACGAAGAGTCGGCGCTGCGCGGTCAGGGCGAAGAGTCGAATCACGACGCTGCGTCGAGCGCCGAGCCCTTGCCGAACAACCAGACCGCCGAGCCACTTCGTAGGCGGACCGCCAGGACAGTCGAGGAATTCAAAGACCTTCTGATCGACAACCTCTACTTCACCCACGGCCAAGCGTTGCAGACGTCGACGCCGACCGACGCCTATCTGGCGTTGTGCTACACGGTGCGCGATCATCTGATGGAGCGGTATCGCACGACCTCCCAGGCCGACAGCCGCGCCAATCCGAAGTTCGTCTACTACTTGTCGATGGAGTACCTGCTCGGCAGGCAGCTCCCCCAGAACATGCTGTATACGAACACCGAGGAGCTCGCCCGTGGCGCTCTGGCTGAATACGGTCTCGATCTCGATCGCCTGATCCAAATTGATCCCGAGCCCGGTCTCGGCAACGGCGGCCTCGGTCGCCTGGCGGCCTGCTTCCTCGATTCGCTCGACACCTTGGACATGCCGTGCGTCGGCTCTGGGATTCGATACCAGTACGGCATCTTCCGCCAGGAGTTCCGCGACGGCTGGCAGTACGAGTGTCCCGACGACTGGACCTCGATGGGGAATCCCTGGGAGTTCGCGCACCCGGATGATCGCGTGACGGTCGGATTCGGTGGCCATGTCGAGCGCGCTGGGCGCGGCAACGGCCACCGCAAGGCGCGCTGGATACCGTCGGAGGAGGTGCGCGGTGAGCCCTACCACACGATGGTGCCCGGATACGGCACCAACACGGTAAATACCCTGCGGTTGTGGCGCGCCCGCGCGAGCGAGGAGTTCGATTTTCAGCTCTTCGACGATGGCGACTATACGCACGCTGTCGAAGAAAAAGTGCGCTCGGAGAATATCAGCCGGGTGTTGTACCCGAACGACAACACACCCCAGGGCAAGGAGCTGCGCCTGCGGCAGCAGTATTTCTTCGTGGCCTGCTCGCTGCGCGACATCATCCGCCGTTTCAATCTACGCAATAACGACTGGGCACGCTTTCCGGACAAGGTCGTGATCCAGCTCAACGATACACATCCTGTGATCGCCATCCCCGAGCTCATGCGCATCCTGATCGACGAGGAAGGTCTCGCCTGGGAGAGGGCCTGGGAGATCACCCGCAAGACGTTCGCCTACACCTGCCACACGTTGTTACCGGAAGCCCTGGAGACCTGGCCGGTTACACTTTTCGAGCGCTTGCTGCCCCGCCATCTGGAGATCATCTACCAGATCAACGACCGGTTCCTCGACGTGGCGAACGAGGCCTTCGCCGATCAACCCGATCGCATTTCCCGCCTCTCGCTTATTGGGGAGGGCCACGAGCGCCACATCCGCATGGCCCATCTGGCCTGCGTCGGGAGCTTCTCGGTCAACGGTGTGGCTGAGCTGCAATCGAGGCTCCTGCGCGAGCGAACGCTCAAGGACTTCGCCGACCTGTGGCCCGAGAAGTTCAGCAACAAGACCAACGGTGTGACACAGCGCCGCTTCGTGAGGATCGCCAATCCCCGGCTGTCCGACCTCATCACCTCGCGCATCGGCGACGGTTGGCTGACGGATCTCGATCAGCTATCCAGGCTGGAGGAGCACGTCGAGGATGCCGAGCTCCGTGAGGCGTGGCGAGAGGTGAAGCTCGCCAACAAACAGGATCTGGCGCTGGTCATCGAGGAGACTCTCGGCCTCGTCGTCGATCCCGGCTCGATCTTCGATGTCATGGTGAAGCGCCTGCATGAGTACAAGCGGCAGCTACTGATGGCGCTTCACATCATCACCCTCTACCAGCGAATCAAGGCCGACCCGGCCGTCGACATCGTGCCCCGCACCTTCATCTTCGGCGCCAAGGCGGCACCCGGCTATCAGATGGCCAAGCTCATCATCAAGTTGATCAACTCTGTGGGGGATGTGGTCAACTCCGACCCTGACGTGGGCGATCGGCTGAAGGTCGCCTTCCTGCCCAACTTCAACGTCTCACTGGCACAGCGGATCTATCCGGCGGCCGACATTTCGGAACAGATCTCCTTGGCCGGCAAGGAGGCCTCGGGCACGGGCAACATGAAGTTCGCGCTCAACGGGGCGCTCACGACCGGGACGCTCGACGGCGCCAACGTCGAGATTCTCGAGCGGGTCGGAGCCGAGAACTTCTTCTT
>JAUWTE010000363.1 GCA_030609765.1 Acidobacteriota bacterium | reverse complement strand
GAGCAGTGGGGGAAGTGTGGAGCGGCTCGCGATGAGGCGCCTGGCCCTCGTTGCTCTCGGGCTGTTCGCTATCATCGGCCTGTTCAGCTACATGCAAAGGACCGGTGACTTCGCCGGCTATCTGCTGGTCGGAGACCTCGTTCTCGACGGCGGTCACATCTATGCCGATGCGCCTGCGGGCGTGAACACCTGGCCGCCGCTTTTCAGCTTGCTCTGCGCACCGTTGGCCCTGATCGCGAGGCTGTCTCCCAGCCTCGCGCGCGGCATCTGGGTGATCCTCAACTATGCCGCTGTTCTGCTGCTTCTCGATATGCTGGCCCGGTTGGTATACGGAAGGAAGCTATCGCTCCGGGCCGATCCGTCAGGCGGCGAGTCTTCAGAGAAGACCAGCATCTCCCTGGCGGACGCGGCGATCTTCGTTCCTCTCCTGCTCTCGTCTCGATGGCTGCTCGCCAATCTGGAGCACCTGCAGGTGAACATCCTGATCTTCTGCCTGGCCCTCGGGGGTCTCTATTTGATCTCCACGAATCGGGAGGGGCTCGGCGGCCTCGCTCTCGGCCTCGGGGTGGCCCTCAAGGTGATGCCCATCGTCTTTGTCCCCTATCTTGCCTACCGGCGACGCTGGCGGGCGGCGACCCTCGTCACCTTGGCCGCGGCCGCGTACTCACTCGCGCCGATCTTGATCTTCGGATGGAGCCGCTACTGGGGCTATGTTGTCGCGTGGCGCGCGGAGGTCGCGGCGGGATGGGGCGTCAGCGCCATGAATCACTCGGTATTCGCCATGCTCGATCGCATCATCGGGCACGGCATCATGCCCTTCACGACTGGCGACATCGACGGCTTGCCGGAGTCAGGAAGCCCCTGGGTGACGACCGCCTTGCTCGTCATCTTCGCCGCGGTCGCCGCTCATGCACTGTGGGCCGCGCGAGGGCCGACGCAACAGGGTAGCTGGGCATCGATCAATGAGTGGAGCATCGTCTTCATCGTCGCCGTGCTGTTCGGCCCTGTGGCGCGCCTCTACTACTTCGTGATTCTCCTGCTGCCCAACGTGCTTGTGTACGCTGTCTGGCGATCGCCGAGTACTGAGCCGGCAATCCAGCGCCTTGCCGCCGTTACTCTGTTCGTGCCGTTCGTCTTGGGGACGCTGTCTTCGCCGGAGCTCATCGGCGATCGTCTCTCCGCGGTCCTCGAGATGAGCTCGGTTCTCACGCTCGCGGTTCTGGTCGCGCTATCAGGCCTGCTCTGGCTCCGACCGCACCTGCCGACGGAGAAGATCGATCCTTCTGAGATGCGCCGGAAGACGTAGGCTACGACGCAGACATCTCTTGCCGGATGAACCAGTCGATATGCTGCTCGAGCACCGCCATCGGCAATGAGCCTGCGCTGAGCACGGCATCGTGAAAGCGGCGCACGTCGAAGCGATCCCCCAGCGCAGTTTCCGCCTTCAGTCGCAGTTCATCGAGCTTGCGCCTGCCCATCTGGTAGGCGAGCGCCTGCCCCGGTAGGTCAGTCGAGTAGCGCAGAGTTTCGCTGTTGATCTGAGTCACGGATTCCACGGTGTAGCTACGCATGAACTGGCGCGCTCGCTCCAGCGGCCATTCCATGTAATTCATGCCGGGATCGACGACGAGGCGCGCGGCGAGGAACGACTCCAGGATGAAGTGGCCGTAGAGGCTGTAGGGATCCTCGAAGAGCCCGGCCTCCAGGCCCAGGTTGGATGCGTACACGCCCCATCCCTCGGTGTAGGCGCCATGCAACGAGTGATTGCGCAGATCGTTGAGCTCTTCGTTCTCGAGCTGAAAGGCGAAGTGGAAATGGTGGCCGGGGATGAGCTCGTGGTAAGCGACCGACTCGAGGTTCAACCAGCTCCGCTCGTCGAGCTTCGCGCCGTTGTAGTTGTAGTAGCCGACGGGCTCGGTGGCCGTGGGCGGATCGTAGTAGCCGTAGGTCAGGGCCGCTTCGAGGGCCGGGTCGAGGCGGCGAACGCCGTATGCGGCCTCGGGACCACGCAGGAACAGGGTGTCGGTGCGCGCGTACATCGCGTCGGCCGCCGTTTTCAGGCGCCGGCCAACCTCCTCGGGAGTCGTGGGAAAGAAGCGTGGATCGGTGCGCAGGATCTCGTGGAAGTCTTCAAGGCTGCCATCGAACCCTACCGAGCTGCGAATGTCGGCCATCCTGGTATGGATGACGTCGATGAGCTCGAGACCTATCTGGAAAACGTCCTCGGGTTCCACCTCCATGGTGGTGTGCAGTCGGGTCAGGTAACGGTAGAACCCCTTGCCGTCGGGATACTGCCAAACACCGACCTGCTGTGGGGCAGCACGCCAGTACTCCGTCTCGAGGTATCGCAGAAAGCTCTCGAGAACCGGGGTGACTTCTCCTTCGATGATCTCCCCGACCTGGGCTTGAAAGCGGCCCAGCGGCGTATCCGGAACGGCTGACTCGCCTTCTACTTCGGTGCCGGTGGCGAGAGTCTCAGTGCCGCCGCCAGGAGGTTCCGTGCCGGTGGCGGGAGGTTCTGTGCCGGTGGCAGGAGTCTCAGCGCCGCCGGTCGGATCTGCCTGGCGCTGTGGTAGCACATCGGCAACCCCGGCCAGCCGCTCGGCGCTGACGACGAGAAAGCTCTCTTCGGGGGGCTGAACGATCGAGCGCACGAGACCGACCACCGCCTGCATGTTCGGTCGTGGCGTCACGATGCCGCGCTCGAGCTGGCCGCGCGCCACCGCGTGCAGTGACTCGATGAAGCCCGCGTACTGATGCAGGAGGTCCAGATAGCGCTCGAGGTCATCGGCATCGTCGAAGGCGTAGCTGGTGTAGACCCGGTTGACCTCCCGGAGTGGAGAGGAATAGGGCGTCAACACGCTGAAGTGCCACCAGTATTTGTGGCCCTCGACCTGCATGCCGAGCTCCCACTTGATGACCTCGGCAGTCAGCAGTTCGTCGTGGGTGAGCTCGGCGTAGTCGACCTCGGCGAGCCGCGCCAGAATGGAGCGCGCGAATTCGACATCCTGCTCGGCCTTGGCGTAGGAGATGTCAGGGAGCTTCTCTACCGGCAGCCCATCCATCATCCGCAACGCGGGGCTGTCTTCGACCCTTCTTTGCCACACCTCGTCGGCGAGCTGTTCAAGGTGCATGGCGCTAGCCGTTTTCTCCACTTCCGGTGGTGATCCGGTACCACCGCACGCCAGTGCCAGCGACATGCAGACAATGGAGACAGGGGCGACAATGCCTTTTTCTTCCCGCAGCAGTTTCATCATGGTCGTGAGCCTCGAGAGTGTTCGGTCCTCGTTTGTCGAGGTTGCGCACATTCGGAGCTGAGCCTGTGATGAGCATATAATGCCCTCAGGACAGGATGCTGGAGATCTCCCTCGAGTTCTTCGGCACCAAGCGAGCCCGGATTTCTCAACGGGACGTGAAGCAAGCGACTCAGCTACCCAACCCCAGGGAGCCTGCCATGAAGAACCGCGCCGTCCTCGGACTGATCACGACCCCCAGCAGGATCGTCCTCCTTCTCCTCGCTTTTCTCGTTATCGTGGCGCCGCTCTCGGCCGCTTCGTCACCGCCTTGGCAACAGGAGAAGATCGACTACGCGACGATCGGCGCCATCCGACAGGAGGGACTGAACCGCTCGCAGGCGATGGACCACGTGAGCTGGCTGGCTGATGTGTACGGCCCGCGACTCACCGGATCGCCGGCCATGGACCAAGCCAAAGACTGGGTCATCTCCAAGTTCGAGGAGTGGGGCCTGGAAAATATCCACGAGGAACGATTCGCGTTCGGCAAAGGCTGGTCGATCGAGCGCTTCAGCGCCCACATGCTGGAGCCCCAGGTGCAGCCCATCATCGGCTACCCGAAGTCCTGGTCGTCGAGCACCGACGGCGTGATCACCGCCGACGTCGTGCACGTGCAGATCGAATCCGAGGAGGACTTCGAGCAGTATCGCGGCAACCTCGAGGGCAAGATCGTCCTGACGCAGCCGGCCCGTGTGGTGGAGATGCTCGAGGCCGACCTGGTTTTGCGCATGGACGAAGAGATGCTGGCCGAGGCCGAGACGATGCCCATTCCGGCGGCCAGGGGAGCAGGTGGCAGGTCGAGCGAATTCCGGCGCGCGATGGCGCTGCGGCAGAAGCTCCAGAACTTCTTCCTCGAAGAGGACGCCGCCGCCCTCCTCGATCGCGGCTCTGATTCGGCCTGGGTGTCAGGGGGCAGCAATCTGTCCTGGCAGACGCAGAGGACAGACGGCGGAACGATTTTTGTCGGCAGCGGTGGGACGCGCGACGAAAACGCCGGCCAAGGTG
>JAUWTE010000134.1 GCA_030609765.1 Acidobacteriota bacterium | reverse complement strand
CGCGGAGGGACGCGAATAGGACACCAGAGCTCGAACCCCGCTTGTCTCTGAGCCTACGGAAGGCTGACTTCGACTCTGAGACAAGCCGAGTCAGTGAGCCTCGCAGGCTCCCCCCTCCCGCTCTGAGGGCGTAGATAGCCCATCCGGTAACGGCAACGAGGACCGCCAATGTGAGGAGTCTAGCCATGTTCAAAGCCAATGCCGGCCTTCCAGCAACCGGGCCGCCTTCTACTGGTCGGCCGGGCGCCGGCCTGCCACACGCCGATCAAGAGTCGCCCCCCGACCAGGTAACGAGGACAACCTCCAATCCTCTCAACGCGTACAACAGCACCACCAACAACATGATGACGGAGCAGATGATGATCGTGAACTTCACCAGCGGTCGGAACAAGAAGGTGAACGCAAACACCCGGGGGTAGACGGCATCCATGTCCTGCAGGCTGGTCATGCTGAGGGTCGCACCCTTCGCGAAATCGAAGGGCACAGGAGCCGTGACCGTTGCGAAGCTAAAGGGCGCGCCGAGGGCGTGGCAGTCGTCACAGCCCCTGATTCCCAGGGACTGTTCCGCTGGCCTTACATCGTGGGCAAACGCCCAGCTATAAGGCTGCGCCGCGGGATGGTCATCGTCTGCCGTTAGAGAGCCCCCATCTGAGCTGAACACCTTCCCGCCGCCGACATACACCGGGGTCCCCTTCTCCGGGAAAAGACCGGCCAGGTCGCCCAGAATCCGAGCCACCTGAGCTTCCGAGAACAGCGGCCAACTCCCCGCCTGCACACGCTCGACGTTGGGACCGCCCTCGGGCTCGTCGGCAAGAACGGCAGACACCGCCACTGCTCTGACATCCTCCATGGGCGCCGGCTCGATCTCTTCTCCCCGCATGAACCCCCAGTAGGCCGGCCAGATCATTCGGTGCGGCGCGATCTTCCCGTCCTCGTCCCTGATCAACACCGGGCTGAGGATATAGGGGGCAACGTCGTCACCCTTCTTCACACCATGAGTTCCCAGAGCATGCGTGCGGCTCAGCTTCACTCTCTGGGCGGTGTCCGAGGGCCACGGTCCTGAATGACAGGCCGTGCAAGCCAGCTTCTCGAAATGAACGACGGGAAGCCCCCGGTGGGCCGGATACGGAGCCCCCATGCCGCCGCTCCCCGGCACCTGCGACTCCTGATCTCTGATGTGACATCCGGCGCAGGAAAATGAGGCAACCGAGGCGTCGTTCCTGTCGCCGGCCTCCCAATCGTATCCCCGGGTGATCAGGTGATCGAGGCCGTTGCGGTGGCAGTCGACGCAGGTCAAGCCGGCGGCCATATGGACGTCGAGATCCGCCTCCCACCGCTCTTCCCGTGCTTCATCAATGGTCACTGAGGAGTGGCAGAAGTAACACCTCTCCTCCGGCGCCCTTCGCGGAACATCGAAAAGCACCTTCCCGCGGCGGTTGAAGCGGCTCGCATCGTACTCCACGGTGGGCGGAGCAGCATCTCTCAGGTCGGGAGCGCCACCGGCATAGATATCGTAGTTGTCGGGCATTGCCTTCGCGGAGCCCGTGACCGTCGTGAATGCGCTCGTCGCTGCCGCTGCCCAGCGATAGTTCTGCTGGCGGACCTGGCGGTCGTACTCGGCCTGGTCATGTCCCGCCTCATGGTCATGGCAACCGAGGCAGTTGACCTCCGCCTTCCCCGAGACCATCCACCGCAGGTAGATGTCGAGCGGCTCGTCGGACTCTTCTTCGCTCACGCCGCCGCCGGGCAAATGCCGGCCGAATCTCTCGGTGAACAGAAAGGGGGAGAGTCCAAACTCTTCGGGACGCGCAGCCCCCGGCCAGTCTCGATGGGACAGCGGCACTTGGGTAGCGCTCACCGGATCGAAGAGCACCCAGGGCTCGCCACGGCGACCGGGTCCGACATCCGGGTCAGTGGCGTTGAAATGCCAGCCGCCGCCGACCATCTCGTAATCGTGGCACTCCTGGCAGGTCTGCCGTGTCGAGAAAGGCAAGGCGATGGGGTCGTCCGGACGGATCAGCGAGCCCGTCTCGTCGCGCAGGTCGAGGATATGAATGTGATCGGCGCGGCTGCCGTCGGCGACATCCCCCAGCTTCGGCTCTTCGGCAGTGATCGCGTCTGGCTGAGGAGCCTGTTCAGCGGGAGTATCCTCGGCGGGAGCGTTCTCAGCGGGCTGCGCTCCCTCCTTCGCGACAGCGGTCTCCGGCTGCGCCTCCTGCGCCTCCTGCTCGTCCAGAGCAACGGCTGCACCGGCGGCACCGGTAGCAGTGGCTAGCACCACGAGCAGAGTCACTCCGAGCGCCACTCCCGGGAACACGCAGAAACGCCGGCGCGTGCCGGGAGAAGACGAAAAAGCGGGAATGTACTTCCGCAGAAGGTTCAAGTTCTGAGGATCAGACTCTGAATTCGCTGGGCCTGAAGGTGAGCTTCTGGCCTCTTTCGACGGCGTCGTTCACCTTCAGCACCGCCACCGCCGATTCATAACCGACTTCGGCGGGGCAGTTGAGCTCTTCCTCTCCACGCACTGCATTGAAGAAGTTCACCAGATGCGGCATGTGGTAGGGATCGTTGAACTCCACCGGTATTTGGTACTGGGGCGGAGCGAGGGTTTCGCGGACGTCCAGAACCAAGCTCTCGTCCAAGCTGACTTCTTCTTCCTCAGGAGCATTCACGTAACCGAGCTCCACCCAGCGGCTCCAGTCCGGGGCGGATTGCTCCCGATAAACGCCGCCCCTGCCCGCCGACTCGGTGATGAAGAGTGTCCCCTGGTCCCCCATGAACGCCTCGTAGTAGCCCTGATTGCTGTTGGTCGTCAGCGTCTGGTAGAAGGCCCTGACAAGCCCCTGATCGCCCGGGAACTCGAAGATCGCCATGACCGTGTCGTACCACTCGTGCGTCGCTGGGTCGTAGTAGTCCAGGCCTCCGCTGGCGACGACAGACTGCGGCATGGCATCCAGAAACCAGCCGAAGATGTCGATCTGATGAGAGCCCAGATCCACGATCGGCCCTCCGCCGAGGCCACGAAACCAGCGCCAGTTACGGAACTGATGCATGGAGTCGAAGCCGTAGCGGCTCAATACCGCCGGGGGAATCGCCCACTTCTGCGGCCAGCCCAGATCGGGCTGAACCGAGCGGTTCCACTGCGCGTTGATCGTGGTGATCCGCCCGAGAATCTGCGCGTCTCTGATGAGTCTTTCCTTGGAATGGATGTAGCGCGGGTTGCTGCGGCGCTGATGGCCGATCTGCAGGAGCTGTCCCGTTTCCCGGGCCGCGAGCACCATCCGGCGGGCGTCTGCGAGGGTATTTGACATCTCCTTCTCGCAGTAGACATGCAGGCCTTCCCGCAGGCAGGCGATCGTGTGCTCAGCATGCCAGAAATCGGGAGTGGCGATGATTACCGCATCGAGGTCTTGCTCCTGGGCGAGCATCTCGCGGTAGTCCACATAGCCGGTGGCCTCGTGCCCGTATCTCTGGAGCAGCCCCGTTGACCGTTTCAGGTTGAAATCGGTCCAGATGTCGCAGACGGCCTTGAAGCGCAGGCCGGGGATCTTGAGGCAGGAGGTCATCAGGATCTGACCCTGGGCGCCGGCGCCCAGCAGAGCGACGTTGATGGCGTCGGTCTGCCGCGCGCCCCCCGCAGCCCCCGCGACCTTCTCGGGCGCCACGCCCGACCAAACCAAGCCGGCTCCGGCTGCGGCCCCGTAGGTGAGGAAGCTACGCCGGTCGAGTTGCTGCTTCTTGTCGTCGGCTTTGTCGTCTGGCGCCATCGGTACCTCATCCGTCTCGAGTGGCCCGGTCAAATCCGGATCGCCGTTGCGCTTCTCACTGTCGCCGCACATTGTACCCTGTGACTCATTGGATCCCTTACCGGGTAACGTATTGTCGCAAGGGGATACGTTGGGGACGAACGTCACCAACCGAGTCGCTGCAGGCCGGTGATCTCGTCGAAATGATCGTCCCGGCTGACAAGCGGCTGGTCGTGCTGCAGGGCGAGCGCGGCGATCCATACGTCGTTTTCGGGAATCGGGCGACCTTTCTCGCGCAGCTCGTTTCTGACCGCGGCGTAGTGCGCCGTCGTGGCTTCATCGACCCGCAGCACCAGAGACTCGCGGATCAGTGTTTCGAGGAATGCCTGCAGGGTCTGCCGGTGACGGGACCGGAGCAGCCCGTAGCGATACTCACCAATGACGATGACCGGCAGATGGTGCCGCTCCGAGGGCTCGAGCAGTTGGGCCAAGGCGGGGTCTCCGCTGAGTAGCGCTGAAACCGCGTTGGTGTCGAGGATCAATTCCACTCACGCGGGTCGACCCGACCGAGCTCCTCGGTCACTGTCGCATCCACCGGCTCGACCATCGCCGCGTCCGCAACGCCGAACACACTCCTCCACCCAGTGGGTCGGTCAGGGTAAAGATTGCCTGTCTCACCGAGGTAGTCGCGTAACGCCGCGGTAAAGAGAGCCTTCAAGCTCTGGCCCCTCAGGGCAGCCTCGGCTTTGCTTCTGCGGAACAGCTCATCATCGAGCTCGATCGTTGTTTTCATGAATACCATATTTCCATATTTACGGGTCACTGGTCAATTCAATGTATGGCCTCACGCATGTTTGACGGCCACGAGAGGAGATTCGGGCGCATCTGGGCGGCTCTACCGATGAATGCTGGACAGGGGCCGAGGCGGCGGCGGGTCGCGGCGACGATCCACCCGTCAGGACATCGACGACCTAGCCCGCATATCTCAACGGGTCACGGCTGCGCGGGCTAGCCGCCGTCAGAAAAGTCTTCCTATCGCGAAGAAGAACCCGCCACGGCCGTCCTCGCCCACCGCCCCCCCGACGAACACGCCACCCAGAATGGTCTCGCCAGCGAGGCCGAAGGTGACGTCCTGGAATGGATCTGATTTCTGCTCGAAGGCGTCGCCGATCTCGTAGAACGCGGTGAGGTAAAACTTGCCCAGCATCGACGGCTCGCTCTCGTCGGCCAACGCCCAGAGCACGCCGGCGCGCCCGAGGTAGAAATGGCTGCCGCGCCGCTCACCGACTCCGAGTGCCCCCAGGCGCAAGGGCCCGCCAATCTGGAACCGTTGCAGGAGTGCTGCTGTGGCATTGAAGCTGGTGCCGCCGGAAACACCACCCGTTAGATAGAATCGCCCACCCAACGGACGCGCTGCCGAGAGGCCGAGCCACGCCTGATAGTAGTCGTCCTCGGTGAGCGGCAAGAGTTGGATCTGCTCTCCAACGAGGTCCGGGGTGGCGAAAACCCAGCGCGCGGCCACGTTGACGCGCACACCACGGGTGACGATGATCGGGCTGTTGGCACCATCGAAGGTCCACTGCGCGGCAACCGCACCCGAAATCCCTTCCAGATTAGGGAGACGCGGATCGCCTACTTTGAGCTTGGTGCGCTGGTGTTCAACGTCGACGCCAAACCGGAGCTGGCTGCGCGGGCCAAACAGGTAGCCGAGATCGCCGCCGGCGCCGACGCGATCGACCTCGTACTCTGCCACGGCCTCGCCGGAATCGTAAACAAACAGGTCTTCCTGGCCGACGTGGCCACGCGGCGCGGCGAAGAAGCCCTGGTTCCCGAGCCGCACGAATAGCTCTGTGGAAGCCTGTGTAGACTGGCCATAGGTTGCGTCGATGCGCCATTCACTATTGCTGCCTGCCACATCGAAGAAGGTGAGCCGGGCACCGAAAGTGAGTAGCACCTCACCAAACTTGCTTCCGCGGAGGTCGAGGATCGGGCGCAGAAACGGCGGTCCATGCGTCTCCTCATGGAGCCCAAGTCCGAGCCCCTCGGCATTGTCCCGCTCCTCACCCTCGTAACCAACGACGCTGTAGCGGCCCCAGCCCGTGATATTGGTGAGGTCGAAGTCGAGGCTGTCGACGTCGAGCGGCACGCCGAGGTGATCTTCCAGCGTTGCCTCGACCTCGGGCTCATCGACCTCGGTGGCTCCAGTGACTTCGAGGAACTCCGGCGTCGATTCGAACACTCTGCGCCGATCCGCGCGCGCCTTCAGGTAGGCAGCCCATGCCGACTCGTCGAGCGCGTACTGGTCGATCTCCTCGGCAAACTCGGCGGTAGCTTCGTAGCCAATTCGCCCGAGCACGTCCACGTCATCAAAGGAGGTAAATCCGTAGCCCGACACGTCCGGCGTGATCAGCATGTCGGCAATCTCGGCGTTGCGATTGGTGTTGTGGCGCATCATCACAGACAGGGTCCGATTGAGCACGCCGAGCACGTTGTCGATGGGCTCCTCTTCCGAGGCCCGCATGCCGAGGTCGACAGCGATGATGATGTCGGCGCCCATTTTCACCATCACGTCGGTTGGCAAGTTGTTGAGCACGCCGCCGTCGACCATGACGCGCTCGCCTTCACGCACGGGGGCGAACCAGCCCGGGAACGACATCGTCGAGCGCAAAGCTACCGCGAAGCGCCCGTCACGAAAGACAACCTCGTCGCCTGATTCCAGGTCGACGGCGACGCAGGCGAAGGGTGTCGGTAACTGGTCGAAGGAGTCGAGGCCAGAGTAGGGACAGGCGATGCGGTTGAGGACCAGGCCGACTTGGTGGCCGGCATCAAGGCCCAGCGGCAGTTTGATGCCGCCGCGCAAGCCGATTTCGATCGCGTTCGGAGCATCACGCGCGTCTTCCTTGCGGCGAAAGGCCTTCTGCGCGTACGGCGTGTCGCCGCTCAACACCAATTGCCAGTCGATGGATCTGACCAGAGCGTCCATCTCCTCGGAGTTGGCTCCCGTGGCGTAGATGCCGCCGACCAGGCCTCCCATGCTCGTGCCGGCGACCAGGTCAATGGGGATGCGGTGCTCCTCGAGCCAGCGGATCACGCCGACGTGCGCCAGACCACGCGCGCCACCTCCGCTAAGGACGAGGCCGATCACCGGCCGCGGCTGGGCGCTCTCGATCCCCTTGGCCCCCGCCGCCTCTTCCTTGTGAGGCTCGGTCGGCTCGGCGCCCAGCGCCACGAGCGGCCCCATTAGGAGGGCTGCAGTCACCCCCCAAACGACCAGTCGGCGGGCACCAAGTGTTCTGCATGCGATGCGGGTCTGTTGTTTCATGATCGGTCCTCGATGTGGTTGGACGCTGTTCCGCCCTGCTCAGACTCTGGTCAGCAAGTTGCCCCAAGCCTATCGCCACTCATGGTCTGCTGCATCCGGCGGTGCGTGCTATTGATCTGCCATTGCCTGCGAGAGAGCGGGCAGGTGATCCGCATCATCTCTGACCGGTCACCATCCGCCTCGGCGCGGATGTCATCGAATACTTCAAGGACCTGGCCGAGGAGACGAGGATTCCATACCAGAATCTCATTAACCTGTACTTACGTGACTGCGTCGCCTCGCAGAGAAAACCGATCCTCGAATGGGCCTCGTGAAGCTTGTCGCGATCCGTAGAGACGAAAGATGAGGTCCCATCAAGGCTGACAGGCTATCCGCTATGATGGCCACATGATTGACCCTCGCTACGTCGAACCTCTTTTCCGGCCGCCGTCCGAGGCGCGCTCGCTCATACTGCAGGTGACGAACGGCTGCTCCTGGAATCGCTGCACGTTTTGCGAGATGTACACGCAGCCGCAGAAGCGCTTCCGCGTCAAGGACCAGGAAGAGATCGATCGGGAGCTCGCTGCGGTGGCGTCGGAGGAGATCCCGATCCGCCGGATCTTCCTGGCCGACGGGGAGGCGATGACCCTGTCGCCCCGACGGCTCCGGGGCATCCTCGCGCGCATCAACCGGCACCTCCCCCGGGTACACCGGGTGGCCTCCT
>JAUWTE010000252.1 GCA_030609765.1 Acidobacteriota bacterium | reverse complement strand
GTTCGACGAGATATCGGTTGGGGTCGGCGCCCTGCAGCGGTTCCCCCTCCAGCTTCTGCTGAGCCGCCTGTACGATCTCACCTGATCCTAGCCCGGACTTCTCAACGGGTCGCGGCTGCGCGAGCGCAATGGCCCGCGATGACCGCGTTGCGCTTGATTCGAGTGCTCGACGTACTGCACGAGTACGTCTGCGCGCTCAAACCGGCGCGCGCCTTGTCCTCGCGCCCCTTGCGCCCGCTCGCTTCACGACCCGTTGAGAAGTCCGGGCTCTAGCCGGCCTACCTCTGCGGCAGGATGCCGATGCGCACCTGCGACGGCCGCCGCGCCGAGCGATAGACGCGCTGCGTCGCCTTGATGAAGTCCTCTTCCTGCGCCAGGAAGATATTGTCGACGTACGTCTGCGGGTTGCGATCGACGAGGGGGAACCAGGTGCTCTGAATGTGAATCATGATGCGATGCCCCCGCTTGAACGTATGCAGGACATCCTGGAGGGGCAGCTCGACCTGGGTTGGCCGGTGGGGAATGAACGGCTCAGGGTGTTCCGGGTCGTTGCGGAAGCGGCCGCGGATCGACTCGCTGCGCACCATCATGTGGTAGTCACCCATGTGCATTCCGCGAGGTAGATCCCCGTGGTCGTTCGCATCGGGAGGGATGACGTCGATCAGCTTCACAATCCAGTCGGACCCCGTTCCGGAGGTCGAAACCCACAAATCGGCAAGCAGCGGTCCAGCCAGGGTTATGTCCTCTTCCAGGACCTCTGTCTGGTAGACGAGGACGTCCGGGCGGCGTGTGGCGAAGCGCTGGTCGTCGGTCATGTACTCCCGCGTCATGCCGGTGGCGATGTCCGTGGTGAAGGGCACCGGGTTGGCCGGATCGCTGACGTACTCGTCGTAGGCGTCACCACGGTGTTCCGGCGGATCGAAGGAGAGTCGACCTCCTTCGGTGAGGTACAAACTCCCCGCCTCGACCTGCTGGGGGGGCCAATCATCGAAGGTGCGCCATTCGTTGGCCCCCGTCTCGAAAACGTAGGCCTCCGGTAGGTCGGCCTGACCTTCACCCTTCAGGTAGTAATTGAAGAACGGCGCTTCGATATTCTCGCGGTAGAAGATCGAGGTCTCTGCTCCGAAGCGTACGTTGCCGATGGACTCACCGGTGGTACGGGCCCAGCCTCCGTGCACCCATGGGCCCATGACCAAGATGTTGAAGGCGTCCGGATTCTTCTCCTCGATGCTGCGGTAGATGTTGAGCGGGCCGTACAGATCCTCAGCGTCGAACCAGCCACCGACCGTCATGACCGCGGGCGCCACATTGTTCAGGTGAGGCAGGATATTGCGTGACTGCCAAAACTGATCGTAATTCGGGTGCGCCACCATTCCGTCGGTCCAGAAGGAGACCGTGCCGTTGAAGTAGCTCTCGTCGACGTTGGCCAGCGAGCCAAGGTCGAGGAAGAACTGGTATCCGTCGGGGGTGGGGAACACGAATCGCTGGCCGAATTGGGTCGTCAACTCTGGACGCGGCTGCCCGAAAACATAGAGGAAACCGAAGGCGTGGGGCAGGAATGTCGCGCCGTGGTGGTGAAAGTCGTCGTACCACCAGTCAGCAATGGGGGCCTGGGGCGAGGAGGCTGCCAGGGCTGGGTGGGCGTCGATCATGCTGGCAGCAGCGTAGAAGCCGGGGTAGGAGATGCCCCACAGGCCGACCTTACCGTTGTTGTTGTCGACGTTGTTGATCAGCCATTCGATGGTGTCGTAGGTGTCAGTGCTCTCGTCGATGTCCTGGTCGCTCGTCTTGGCGCCAAGGTGCGGCGTCATGTTCACGAACGTTCCTTCGGACATGAAGCAGCCGCGTACGTCCTGGTAGACAAAGATGTACATATCCCGTGCCAGCACTTCGCTGGGGCCGATCGAGCCCGGGAAGTCGTCCTCACCGTAGGGGGCGACGCTGTACGGGGTTCGTCGCATGAGGATCGGGTGGGTCTGGGACGTGTCCTTGGGCGAGTAGACGGAGGTGAACAGCCGCGCCCCGTCTCGCATAGGGATCTGGTATTCGGCCTTGTCGTAATTGTCGCGGATGAAAGCGGCGAGATCCTCATCGGACGACTGTCCGCCCAGTGGGGGCCGACAAGCAGAGCTGGCGAGGAGGGCCGCGATGGCAGCAAACAGAACGAGGTACGAGAAATAGCTGGCTCGAGATCGATTCATCGTGGCTCCTATGGTGCCTTGCTCTGCACGCTCCGGTTATGCCCGCGGGGAGGATCTAGCTTACTCGTCGGCGGCGGGGAATTCCGCTTCCATGCGATCGGAGGGGGGGAGAGTCTGGATCTGCGCGAATGCCTTCTCGCAGGCATCCGGAGCTCCGGCCAGGATGCCCTTGACCTTAGGGAAGGGCTTATTGAAGAGCAGGCGGCCACCCAGAAGGTCGGTTGCGAGCCCCCCGGCCTCCTGAATGAGGAACGATCCGGCGCATACATCCCACTCCCATTTGGGGCCGCGGGAAAAGGTAGCGGCAGCGTCACCTCCCGCGATACGCGCCAGCTTGTAGGCGATGCTGCCGCAGGGCTCGACCGCCCACCCATCGGCGAACGGATCGAACTCACCGTACTTGAGCTCGGAGCGTGAGGCGAACAGCAGGCCGCCCTCCACCACCTGAATCGGCTCGCCCGTTTGCAGGCTCATGCCTCGGAATGCACCACGGCCGCGCTCGGCCCAGAATGTCTCCCCCGTGACGGGGTTGTGTACGACGCTGAGCCGAGGGGCGCCTTCTTCCACGAGCGCCACTGCAACGGAGTATTCGGGGATACCCCCGATGAACTCCTTGGTGCCGTCGAGGGGGTCAACTACCCAGAGATGGCGTTCCTCGAGCCTGTCGGGACTGTCGGCGGTTTCCTCGGAGAGCCAGCCGCAGGGGAACAGCGCCAGGAGCTCGTTGTGCAGTAGCTCGTCAGCGGCCCGGTCGGCTCGGGTCACAGGGTCGTCGATGCCTTTGTGCTCGACTTCGAAGCCGTTAGCGCGGACTTCCTGAATGAGCTTTCCGGCGGCGATGGCGATTTCGGTGACAGCTTCGATTTTCAGGTCCATAATCCCTTCCGTAGGGTAGAAAGTCAGTGCAGAGCTTAACAGTGTGCGATGGCCATGGCTGCCTCCTGAGGCTGTAGTGAGGCGGGCCTGGCTGGCAGGAAGGGGTTAGGGAGATATGGCGACCACGAGCAGAATCTCGAGGTGGAGTCCCTGGAGGGTGCTGGCCCTGCTGGCATTCGTTCTGTCGTCAGGGGCAACGCAGATGTTGGCGACGTCCACGCTGGCGACATCTACTGCGGCGACATCGGCGCTGGCCGCGACTGCCGTTTCTCAAGACGCCATCTATTTCCCCGAACGCCTGGCGTGGGTCACCCATGCGCCGGGAGACGAGGGGATGGACGCGGCACTGCTCGAGCAGGCGATCGCATACGCAATCGCCAACGAGAGCACGGCGCCGAAGGATCTCGCTCTGAACCATGAGCTCAGTAGCTTCGGCAGGGAGCCCTTCGGCCAGCGAATAGGCCCGACGACGGTACGAGCCCCGTTGAATGGTCTGGTGGTGAAGAATGGGTACATCGTCGCCGAATGGGGCGACACCGAAAAGGTCGACATGACCTTCAGCGTCACCAAGACCTTTCTGTCGACCGTCGTGGGCATCGCGTGGGATCGCGGCTTGATTGGCGACTTGAACGATTTGGCTGCCGACTACATGCCCGAGCGGGAGCTCTTTGAGGGGCCCCACAACGGCAAAGTCACGTGGGACCATCTTCTCCGGCAAACAAGTGATTGGCAGGGCACCCTGTGGGACAAGCCTGATTGGGCTGATCGCCCGGAGGGGGAGGCTCCGGCCGACTACCCGAACCGGCCGTTGAGTGCTCCCGGGACGCGCTACAAGTACAACGACGTTCGAGTGAACCTACTGGCGCTCGTGGCGCTGAACGTGTGGCGCGACCCTCTGCCTGCAGTGCTGCGCGACGAGGTGATGAATCCTATCGGCGCCACCAACACCTGGCGCTGGCACGGCTACGAAAACTCATGGGTCATGATCGATGGGATGAAGGTGCAGTCGGTCACCGGCGGTGGGCACTGGGGCGGCGGCATGTTCATCAGTGCCAGGGATCTGGCGCGCTTTGGATACCTCTTCCTTCGCAACGGCAAGTGGAACGATCAACGGATCATCTCCGAAGAGTGGATCGGAATGGCCAGATCGCCGGGTTCCGCGAACCCCGGCTACGGCTTCATGAACTGGTTTCTCAACGAGCCCTTCGAACGTGCGAGCGGTGAAACGCGGAAGGCAATTCCAGCGGCACCGGATACGGCCGTCACATTTCGGGGCGCCGGCAGCAATATCGTCTACGTCGACTGGGAAAACGATCTGGTCGTGGTGGTACGGTGGATCAACGGCCGGTCCCTCAATGATTTCATCGCCCAAGTGCTCGCGGCGATTGAAGGGTAGGATCAACAGACCATGCGTGGACTGAGCGAGAAACGAGTATTGATAACGGGCGGTGGCAGCGGCATCGGCGCTGCGACCGCGGCACGATTCCTGGACGAGGGCTCAGCGGTCTGCGTGCTCGATTGCGACCCCGACGGGTTGCAGCGCGTCTCGGAGGACTTGCCGGGATTGGCCGGCACAGTGCGAGCCGATGTCACCGACCTGGGCGAAGTGCGGGCCGCTGTTGACGAGGCTGTGCTCATCATGGGTGGACTCGATGTCCTCATCAACAATGCCGGCATCAGCATTCGTCATGATTTCCTCGAGATCACTCCTGAGGAATGGGATCGAGTAATCGCGGTGAACCTCACGGGCAACTTCTACGTTGCCCAGACGGTGGCCCGCCACATGATGGATGCGCAGGGTGGAGTCATTCTCAACACTGCCTCGACCAACGGCACCCTGGGCTACCCGTTCTATGCCGATTACAACGCCAGCAAGGCGGGAGTGATTGCAGTGACTCGTTCGATGGCCCTCGAGCTCGCGCCCAAGGTGAGGGTGAACGCGGTGGCTCCGGGCTACGTTCTCACTCCGATGCAACGGGCTGAATACACCGATGAGATGCTCGAGGAGGTCAATAGAAAGCTGCCATTGCAGCGTTTCGCCTCTCCCGAGGAGGTGGCGGGAATATTTGCCTTCCTGGCCTCCGATGATGCGTCCTACCTCACCGGGCACATCTACATTATCGACGGTGGCGAAACCGCCGGCGGACTCGCGAGTCGGTAGCGGGTCTCGGGCGGCTTGACAGCTTCACGGGCGCAGGAAGCAGGCGAGAGCCGGTTCTACGTCGAGGCTCCCTACCGGCACTCATGAAAGGAGGATCACAATGACG
>JAUWTE010000318.1 GCA_030609765.1 Acidobacteriota bacterium | reverse complement strand
TACCCAAGACCCGGGTGCTGTCGTCACCACGGTCGATGCACCGCCCTCAGCGGCGACCGTACGTATCTCCTTGATATCGCTCGAGTCCTCCGATAACCAGCCGCGCGCCGATCCCATCACGAAGACCACACTTCCTCCATCCGGTGAGAAGGATGGATTTGCGTAGTAGGCAGCCGATTCACCCAGGGCCACGGGGGCGCCGCCCGAAGCGGGAATCTTCCAGATCTGCCCGCCTTCGGAGTCCGACCACGAGACGTACACGATCCACTGTCCATCCGGAGAGTAGGCGGGCATGTACTCACGGTGCTCCGCATCGGTGAGGCGCCGCGGCAATCCACCAGGAAGATCCGCCACCCACAGCTTGCCGATGGCGCTGAACACGACCTGGGAGCCATCCGGGGAACGTCGCATCCAGCGAAGCTGGCGAACCTGGAGCTCGGGGCCACTGACCGACACGGGGAACGAAACCAGCGCGGCCAGCTCTTGACGTACGTGAGCGGTGAAATTGACCGCACGGACGTCGGGCTCCCCCGCCTCATCCTCGATCCGCAAGCGACGCAGCTTCCCACCCATGGTGAGAACCACTTCCTTGCTGTCAGGCGTGAAGCCGTACCCGGGCAGCAGGTCCTCGATGACGAAGCCCTCCTGGTTGTCGCGAGTGATCGGATAGGCAAGCCAGCGCTCCTCACGGGTCTGGAGATTGCGAGCGCGCAGCCCAGTGCTCGCGTCGTAGCGTGTGGCGTACACGAGGTACTTGCCGTCAGGCGTGACTCGCGGCGACAAGCCTCCCCCGTACAAGGCCGTCAGCGTTTCTATCTCGCCGGTGTCACGGTCGAGCCGGCGAACTTGGAAGCGCCCCGGCGGGGCGTTGTAGCTGAAGCGCACGGCGCTACTGGAAAAGTAGATGTACTTACCATCGGGCGAGAAAGACGGACTCGCGGCGACCGTCGCCTCTCCTTCTCCCTTGGTGATCTGAATGCCGCTGCCTCCGTCGATGTGGAACATCCACAGCTCGATCTTGCGGCTCGCCCAGTTGCTCGGGTAAGCGCCCCAGCACCGGGCAATCAGATAGCGGCCATCGGGAGACCAGGAGGGCGAGCCGTACATCTGTTTCTTGGAGTGAGTGATCGCGCGCGCATCCGAGCCATCGGGGTTCATCACCCAGATGTTGTCGGTGCCGTCGCGATCAGAGATGAACGCGATCTTGCTGCCGTCGGGTGAATACCGGGGCTGAGTGTCCCACGCCATGCCCCGGGTCAGGAGATTGGCCTCGCCACCCTCGATAGGCAGAACGTAGAGATCTCCGAGGAGGTCGAAGACCACGCTCCGGCCGTCCGCGGAAGCGTCCACGGACATCCACGTTCCTTCGTCGGTAGTGAACTCGATTACCCTTGTGGGCTCGAGAACCAGACCCGACCCGGGAGCTTGGGCGGCGACCAGTGCCGGAAGAAGGGCAAGCACGACTAGCACGAGCTTCCCAACGATTCGCGAGGCACGAGCTTGTCCGGATGTGCGCAAGTTTCTCATGGCTGACTCGTTCTATCACCGGAGGCCAGACTTCAGGCATGAGCCCGACCCGAGGCAACGGCAAGTTTCTTGCTCTCATGCTTCCCCGCAACCACCTAGGTTACTGGCATTGGCCTGGATTTCTCAACGGATCGCGGCCGCGCGATCGCAATGGCACGCGAGGACCGAGGCAGTCGGGTTCGGTTGACCCCACGGGCCGGTATTCCTTACCCTCCCTCCGAGCAGCGACCTCAGCCCACTCCACCCATGCCCACACCCATCAGGCAGTGGAATTCCCCGGAGGATCTCCCATGAGAATGCGCTCGTTCTGTTTTCTGCTCACGGTTGCTTTGACCATGGGGGTCGCCTGCGCCCCCGCTTCCGACCAGGAGCCGGCCGACCTCGTGATCCACAACGGCAAGGTGGTCACTGTCGACGAGGCCCTACCCGAAGCCGAGGCCGTCGCGTCAAGGGATGGCCGGATCGTCTTCGTCGGCAGCAGCGCCGATGCCGAGGCGTTCATCGGACCGGACACCGAGGTCATCGACCTCGACGGCAAGCTGCTGATTCCGGGCTTCATGGAGGGGCACGCGCACTTCATGGGCATCGGCAACGCCATGCTCAACGTCAACCTCATGGGCACAACCTCCTATCAGGAGGTCATCGATCGGGTCGCCGCTGCAGTCGCGGAGGCGGAGCCCGGCGAGTGGATCGTCGGCCGGGGCTGGCACCAAAGCAAATGGGACCCACAGCCGGAACGCATGGTCAGGGGCTTCCAGACTCACCACGCTCTGAGCGAGGTCACACCAGACAATCCGGTGTACCTGTCGCATGCCAGCGGTCACGCTTCGTTCGCCAACGCCCTGGCCATGGAACTCGGAGGGATCGACCGCAATACCCCCCAGCCCGAGGGCGGAGAGATCATCAAGGATGAAAACGGCGATCCGACGGGGATCTTCGTCGAGCGGGCCGGTCGGGGCGTCGGCCGGGCCCGGGCGGAGGCCGAGTCGAGCATGACGGACGAGGACCGTGTGGCGCGGCGCTGGCGCCAGCTCGAGCTCGCCGACCAGGAAGTGATCAGCAACGGGATCACCTCCTTCCACGACGCCGGCTCCGGCGAGGGCACCATCAACTTCTTCAAGGAGGCCATCGATCAGGGCCGGCTGAATGTTCGTCTCTACGTAATGTTGAGCGGCGGCATCAACGGCAGTGACCCGAACTGGCAAGAGGACTACGTCGACACCCTCGAGCGGGTCCGCACGATCGGATACGGCGACGACATGCTGACGGTCAGATCCATCAAGATGATGATGGATGGAGCCCTGGGACCCCGTGGCGCTTGGTTGCTGGAACCGTACGAGGACGATGTCCACAACAGCGGCCATAACACCGGCTCCATCGAGGCGATGAACACGGTCGCCAACCTGGCCCTCGAGAACGACTTTCAGCTCTGCATCCATGCGATTGGTGATCGTGGCAACCAAGAGGTCCTCGACATCTACCAGCAGGCCTACGAGGCACATCCCGAGGCAGCGACCGATGCGCGGTTCCGCGTCGAGCATTCCCAGATTCTCGATGAGACCGACATCCCCCGCTTTGCCGAGCTCGGCATAATTCCCTCGATGCAAGGGATCCACTGCACCTCGGACGCTCCCTATGTGCCGGCCCGCATCGGTGATGCTCGTTCCGAAGAGGGCGCCTACGTGTGGCAGAAGCTCATGGCAACCGGGGCCGTGGTCACCAACGGCACCGATGCGCCGGTGGAGGATGTCAGCCCAATCGCCTCCTACTACGCCACGGTTAGCCGCATGATGCCGAACGGTGAGCGCTTCTACGCTGACCAGGCGATGAGCCGCCTCGAGGCACTCGAGTCCTACACCATCAACGTCGCCTATTCCTCCTTCGAGGAAGACATCAAGGGCTCGATCGAGCTGGGCAAGCTGGCCGACTTCGTCGTCCTCTCACAGGACATCCTGACGATCCCGGAAGACCAGCTCCCCGATACCACGGTGCTGTACACTATCGTCGGAGGAAAGATCGTCTACGAGGCGCATTAGTCGTACCCCGGCCGACGAGCTCTCGGCCACGCAGCCCGCTGCAACAGGTATACCTCCGGCCCGGAGTTTGCGTGCAGAAAGCGGCTGACCGGTGCGATGTCGGGGGATATTCCAGCAGATGATACGGGCATGATCGGCGAGACGGTTTCACACTACGAGATCCTCGAGAAGCTCGGCGAGGGAGGCGGCGGGGTCGTCTACCAGG
This sequence comes from Acidobacteriota bacterium, assembly GCA_030609765.1. Taxonomy (GTDB): domain Bacteria; phylum Acidobacteriota; class UBA890; order UBA890; family UBA890; genus CALAKE01. The sequence goes on along the minus strand of JAUWTE010000318.1, from coordinate 856 downwards.
CTCGCGACACCAGGCTCAATCGCGTCGTAGCGCTGAAATTCCTGCGCCCTCAACTCCTCGGCAAAGAGGAAGACAAGAATATCCTCGTGCGGGAAGCGCAGGCCGCGGCGGCGCTCGATCACCCCAACATCTGCACGATCTACGAGATCGATGAGACCGACGGCCAGATTTTCATCTCGATGGCCTTCATCGAAGGCGTTAGCCTGAAGAAGAGAATCCAGTCGGAGCCGTTCGACCTCGAGGAGGCGACCCACATCGCCATTCAGGTGGCCGAGGGCCTCGAGGAAGCGCACAGGAAGGGCATCGTCCACCGTGACATCAAGAGCGCCAACATCATGGTCACGGACAAGGGCCTGGCGAAGATCACCGACTTCGGTCTGGCCCTGCTGGCAGAGGACGCCGAGATAACGACCAGCGAGAAGATCATCGGCACCCCGTCGTATATGTCGCCGGAGCAGGCACGCGGTGAGTCTGTGGATCAGAGGGCTGATGTCTGGGCCTGGGGGGTTGTCTTCTACGAGATGCTCGCGGGACAACTGCCCTTCCGGGGCGAGCGCGCGGCGGCTCTCATCTACTCGATTCTGAACGATGAGCCACCCTCCCTTTCTCTGGCCAACCCTGAGATTCCCGTCGAACTGGAGTGGGTCGTCAACCAGGCGCTGGCGAAACCGGTGGAGGATCGCTACCAAGACTTCGCCGAGGTGCTCGCCCTCTTACAGTCGCCCTCTTCCGGCCTGGATTTCGACTCGGCCACCCGCAGGCTGTTCATCACCCCTCCGCAGCCGTCCATTGCGGTGCTCGCCTTCGAGGACATGAGCCCGGGCAAGGACCAGGAGTATTTCTGCGACGGCATCGC
>JAUWTE010000495.1 GCA_030609765.1 Acidobacteriota bacterium | reverse complement strand
GACAGCATGATCTACCACTGCGGGCCCGTGGTGAAGAAGGAGGGCGACAAGTACTCGTTCGTCGCCGCCGGACCGACCACGAGTATCCGCGAGGAGCCGTACGAGGCTGACGTCATCAAGAAGTACGGTGTTCGCGGTGTCATTGGTAAGGGTGGCATGGGCGCCGGCACGCTCGCGGCCTGCGGTGAGTTCGGCAGTGTCTATCTCGCGGCAGTCGGCGGGCTGGCAACGATACTTGCTCGCTCCGTTGTTGAGGTCATCGACGTGCACAAGCTCGATGAGTGGGGTGCGCCGGAGGCCATGTGGGTCATTCGTGTTGAGGACTTCCCCGCGGTCGTCACGATGGACGCGCACGGGAAGTCGATCCACGACGACATCGCCACGCTGTCGAAGGCGAACTACGACAGGCTGATCGCCGGGGAGTGATCCGGCCCGTGACGCAGGCCGCGCGGTACGCTCCTCCGATGGAAGAGTGAATCGCCGCGGCAGCAGGACGCAGTGAAAGCGGCAAAGAGAATCCCCTCCCGTCACCGACGGGAGGGGATTTCTCACGGACGTCCGATTACTCGCCCGTCTCTCCGGAGATGGCCCTCCGCAATATCCCGTCCAGTTTGTTGTCGTCGCGCAGAAGCTTGACCAGGTTGTGGCCACCTTCATCGAAACGGTAGATGTTCACGTTTGGGAAATCCCGCATGCGTGTCGCGTGGAGTGTGTCGAGCCGGCCACAAGAACCGGTGTGGCAGTAGTAGATGTGGAACGTCGTGCCAAGTCCGTGCGTCCGGAAGACCTTCTTGAGATCGAAGTAGTCCACTCTCCGGTCGGGGGAGACGCAGGCCCTGAGGAACAGCTTCGGCGCTCTGCGATCCCCGTGCACGAGCCGCGCCAGAGGGCCTATGAACGTGACCGGTGAGAATGCGATCACCTAGTCGGCCTCGAGCAGCGCACCCACGAGGAGCGAGGCGTAGCCGACGTCGGGAAGTCCCCCGTGGTACATGGCCTGCCGCAGGTCCCGTATGAAGACCCTGTTGGTATTCAGGTCGGACGTTATCTTGAAGAACTCGAACGGTGGGATGCCCATTCCACCCGCGAAGCCCCCGAGGGCAATCAGCAGTACCTTGGAATCGGACGAAAAATCCTGTGCGATCGCCTCGGTCTTCTCCTGTAGCTTCGCGTCGAAGTCGCGTGCGTCGCTCACGTCGTCTCCTTAGAAGATCCTCGGTTTGCCGGACCCAGTTCCGAAGGGTCTCCGCCGAGTGCGCCATCATCTCACGAAATGGAGCCTCCGGGAAACCCGGAACACTTCAGACATCTTCCCAGCCCGGTCCGTCCGCAAATGAGGACTTGGTAGTGAAGAAGCTCTGCTGACCCCGAACACCTCGCACGTTGGGAGAGCTGTTCAGTATCGAGACTCCTTGGCCGAACCATGGCGATTCGGTGACGCCTTCACACCGGATGTTCCCCAGCCACAAATCGAATGTACAGCAGGGCGAGGATTGCGTCAAACTTGCAGGTAACGCCGAGAGCACTGATCGCATCGGCATGAGTCGACTCGACCCGGCCCGACCGCGCTGCGTAGCTATAATGGCTTCGGGTCTTGCGCCTACGTCGAGAGCGATGCTAGAATCCGGCAGCCTCGAATGGCCCTGGCGAGGCCGATACGTTCCGGCGGAGACCGAAGATGATGAATGCACCAGCGGAAACGACCAGCAAGCCGACTCTCAGTATCGTCATTCCCCTCTGCGACGAGGAGGGCAATGTTGCCTTGCTGATTGAGAAGCTACGCGACGTCCTGCAAACGCTGGAGATTTCCTACGAGGTGATCCTGGTGGATGACGGCAGCCGCGACGGGACGTGGTCGCTCATTAGCGAAGCCGCCGCAATGAACGATCGCCTGAAGGGCCTTTCACTCTCGCGGAATTTTGGACATCAGAATGCCCTCTTCGCCGGTCTCTACCACTCCTCGGGCGAGGCCGTCATCACGATGGACGGTGACCTGCAGCATCCCCCTGCGCTTGTCCCTGAGCTCTTCGACGCTTGGAGGGAAGGTTACAGGGTCGTCGAAACCCGGAGGATCGAGAGTGAAGACGCGTCGTTCCTCAAACGCATGACATCCCGCTGGTTCTACCGGATATTCTCGTTCCTGTCTGGCCTACCGCTGGCGGAGGGAACGTCTGACTTCCGCCTCGTCGACAGGCAGATCGTCGATACTATCCTGCAGATGAGGGATGCGGACCTCTTCCTACGCGGCATCACTCACTGGGTTGGCTTCCAGAAGACCACGATTGCCTACAACGTGGAGCGCAGACACGCTGGCGAGACGAAGTACAGCCTGCGGAAGATGATCCGCTTCGCGATGTCCTCGCTGTTCTCCTTCTCGATGATACCGCTACGGCTCGGAATCTGGCTGGGGCTGATCACTAGCGCGCTTGCATTCCTCGAGCTCATATACATCCTGGTGAACTACTTCCGGGGCAACGCCATCACCGGTTGGGCATCGACGCTCACGGTCATCTCCTTCATGTTCGGTATTCTGTTCATCCTGGTCGGGATCATAGGCGCCTATGTCGGCAACCTCCTGGAGACCGTGAAGAACCGCCCGCGCTTCATTGTTCAGGATCGGTCAGGGTTCTCGGATCTCCCATGAGATGCATGACTGACCTGAGACAGTGGGGCAGCTCCCTGGTGCGGGAGATAGACAGCAGTGTCCTCCGGTTCGTGGCGGTCGGGCTGAGCAATTTCGCCATCAGCCTTACGGTGTTTCGTGTTCTGCTGGCCCTACCGTGGGCCTTCCAGTTCAAGGCCTCGGTGTGCCAGCTGGCCAGTTACGCCACCGGCACTGTCTGGAGCTTCATCTGGAATCGCCGTTTCACATTCCGGAGCAAGGGTTCGATCCGGGGTCAGGCGCTGCGCTTCGTGAGCCTGCAGACTGGTCTGGCCTTGGCCAGCGCGGCGCTGATTGGTCTCTGCGTCGACACCCTGAAGCTGGCGCCGACGCCGAGCTGGCTCGTCATCATGGGCGGGGCG
>JAUWTE010000025.1 GCA_030609765.1 Acidobacteriota bacterium | reverse complement strand
TTGCCGAGTTGTTCGAGGCTGAAGGCCAGCGCCAGGGCCGAGCCCAACGAGTCTCCATCCGGGCCCCGATGGCCGCCAATCACGAACGCTTCATGCTCGATCAGAGCTGAGACGACATCATTCATCGTTACTCACCTCCGAGTCTTCCGAATTCACCTCCGAGTCTTCCGGATTCACCTCCGAGTCTTCCGGATTCACCTCCGAGTCTTCCAGCAATTCATCGATGCGGGCACTGTGGTCGAGGGTATCGTCGATTACAAACCTGAGCCCCGGCACGTAGCGTAGGCGCAGCCGCCGGCCCAAACTGTGGCGCAAAAAGCCCTCTGCCCGTTGCAGCGCGGCAATACTCTCCAGCTTCTTTTCTTCCTCGCCCTCGAAAACGCTTACGTAGACGCGTGCATGCTTCAGGTCGGGAGACATCCTGACCTCCGTGACCGTCACGAATCCAATCCGGGGATCCTTGAGCTCCCGCTGGATCAGGCCGGCCAGCTCCACCTGCAGTTGGTCCCCCAAACGTAGCCGTCGAAAATGCACCACTGGTATTTGACCCGTTGCTCTCGAGCACCCGTGCTACAGGAACTCCATGTTGAAGGTAATGAGGATAGCGTCGGTGCGACCCTCCGCCTCTCGTAGGATTTTCTGGAAGGTACTGTCGAGCACCTGTCGATCGTTGCTGATCGAGACTATGCCCAAAACGGCGCGCTGCCACAGGTCCTGACAGTCCACCTCGGCGAGCGCCACGTTGTACCGCGTGCAGATCTTGGTGCGCAGGCTGTTGAGGAACCTGCGCTTCTGCTTCAGATTGCGGCTGTTCGGCAAGTGAAACTCGAGCGTGCAGAGCCCAATCGTCATTGCCATGTGACCCAGTCAGTCAGTGGGGGTGTCTGGGTGGGTGCTTCTAGCAGGCCGCGCTGGAAGTGTGATGTACCTTCTACAGCTTGGCCGCGATTTCCTCGACATGGAAGGCCTCGATGATGTCGCCGACCTTCACATCGTTGAAGTTGGCGATACCGATGCCACACTCATAACCTTGCTGAACCTCGGCGACATCTTCCTTGAAACGCCTCAAAGAGCCGACGCGACCCTCGAAGATGACCCTGGAGTCTCGCAACAAGCGCACCTTGGCATCGCGCGTAATCTTGCCGTCGGTCATGTAGCAACCTGCCACCACACCCGCCTTGGGAACCCGGAATGTATCGCGGATCTCGGCACTGCCGAGCCTCGTCTCCTTGAACTCCGGCGCCAGCTTACCCAGCATCGCCAACTTGAGCTCGTCGAGGAGCTGATAAATGATCGTGTAGAGACGAATCTCGATGCCCTCGCGCTCTGCAGCATTCGCCACACCCCGCTCAGGCCGTACGTTGAAGCCTACGATAATGGCATTCGAGGCACTCGCCAGAAGCACGTCGGACTCGGTGATCCCACCCACACCGGCCCGCAGTATGTCGATCTTGATCTTGTCGGTTGAGAGCTTCTGCAGAGCGTCACGCAGCACCTCGACGGAACCCTGCACGTCGGCCTTGACCACGACCTGCATCTCCTGGGTCTCGCCAGCAAGAAGCTGTTCGTGCAGGTCCTCCAGTGTCAACCGCGTGCCCGCCGTCATATTCGCCTGGCGCTGGCGATCCTGCCGGATCTCGGAAACCTTGCGTGCGACTCCCGCGGCCTCCACCTCCTGGAATGAATCACCAGCCTCAGGTACGCCAGCTAGGCCGAGGACCTCGACCGCAGTGGCCGGCCCCGCCTCTTTGACGTTCTCACCCTGCTCATTGACCATGGCCCGGACCTTGGCACTCTCTATCCCGATGATGAGGCTGTCCCCGACGCGCAACGTTCCTTCCCGAACCAGCAGGGTAGCCACGGCTCCCCTTTGGCGATCGAGCTTGGCCTCCAGGACGGTGCCTGAAGCTGGAGCCACCGGGCTGGCTTCTAGCTCCAGGAGCTCGGCGGTCAGGGCGATCATCTCGAGCAGCGAGTCGAGGTTCTGCTTCAGTTTCGCTGAAACCTCGACGGTGACCGTGTCACCGCCCCAGTCCTCGGACGCCAGGTTTCGTTCAGCCAGGTGTTGCTTGACACGATCCGCATTGGCGTCGGGGCGGTCGATCTTGTTGATCGCCACGATGATCGGCACCCCCGCGGCCCGAGCGTGGTCGATAGCTTCGACCGTCTGAGGCATTACGCCGTCATCCGCCGCTACCACGAGTACTACGATGTCGGTGATCTGCGCACCACGGGCCCGCATTCGAGTGAAGGCCTCGTGTCCTGGCGTGTCGATGAATACGATCTTCTTGCCGTCGTGGAGAACGCTCGATGCGCCGATGTGCTGGGTGATGCCCCCAGCTTCCCGGTCGACAACGTTGGTATCCCGGATCGAATCGAGCAAGAGTGTCTTGCCGTGGTCGACGTGGCCCATGATCGTCACCACAGGGGAACGCGGGGCCAGATCCTCGGGCCGACTCTCTTCGATGTCAGCCAGGAGAACCTCATCGGCTTCCATGTAACGGGCCTCGGCACCGAAAACCTCGGCCATGGCCACGGCCAACTTCCCACTCAACGACTGATTGATGTTCGCCATGGTGCCGCGCATCATGAGCTCACGCATCACATCGGCCGGCTTGACCCCGATCTTCTCCGCGAGATCCTTCACACTCATTCCGTCCTTGATGACGAAAGGCTCGGCGGGCGGCTTGGCTACTGCCGGCTCGGGCTCGGGTGCGGGCTCGGGTGTGGGCTCTGGTGCCGGAGTCGGCTCCGGCGCCGCGGGCTCCTTCAGCTCCGCTGCAGGAGTGGCCTCCTCTGCAACATCGACGACAGGCGCGGCCACTTCGTCGGGTACGACCGGAGATGCCTCTATCTCAGGCTCAGGCTTCTCGACCTCGACCTTCTCTGGCTCTGCAGCTTTGGTTGCAGCCTTCTTCTTCGTGACCTTCTTCGCGGCCTTCTTCTTGGTTGTCTTCTTCGCCGTGGCCTTCTTCTTGGCCACCTTTTTCTTCGTGACCTTCTTCTTGGCCGCCTTCTTCTTGGTTGTCTTCTTCGCCGCCGCCTTCTTCTTGGTCGCCTTCTTCGCCACCGGCTTCCCCTCGAGGCTGGCCTTCAGGCGCTCGGCGTCCTCCGGGTCGACGGCCTGGAAGTTGCTCGATATGTCGACTCCCAAATCCTGAAGTTTCTCGAGCGCATCCTTGCTCTCGATGCCAAGCTCTTTGGCTAGCTCGTATACGCGCATTAGTCTTGGGGAGCCTCCGGCTCGCTACTCTCTTCCGACTCGGTTTCGGCCGAGTCCATTACCAGCGACGCGAGCACGGCAGAAGCTTCACGATCTTCCGCTGTGCCCTTTTCATCGGACGCGACGGCACTGGCCTCCAACACGGGAATCACGTCCTCCGCGCTGGTCTCGTCCTCCTCGATTTTCACTTCCAACGCCTCGAGCGCCGCGGCATGGAGTTTCTCCGCCGTCTTGGCGCCAACTCCCGGTACCTCGACGAGCCCTTCGAGGCCTGCGTCGGCAACCTCGCCGACAGTACTGATACCTGATTCCACGAGTACCGACGCCGTCTGCGGGCCAACACCCGGCAAGCTTCCAACCTCGAGCTCACGAAGTGCCATGCGGGCCAGGGTCTTCTCTACTTCCTTGCGCTTATCGTCCTCACTCTTAATGTCGATCTTGATGTCGAGCAGCTTGCCGGCCAACCGAACGTTCTGCCCCCGCTTACCGATCGCCAACGAGAGTTGGTCCTCATCGACTATGACCTCGACATGACCCTCCTCGCCCTCCACCGCGCTGACCCGATTGACACGCGCGGGCTTGAGCGCGTTGATGGCGTACTGATCGATGTCCGAAGACCACTGCACGATGTCGATCTTCTCGCCTCTGAGCTCACGAATGATCGACTGCACCCGGGCGCCACGCATGCCGACGCAGGCACCAACGGGATCGACGTCCAGCTCGAGCGAGTGGACAGCGACCTTGGCCCGGTCTCCCCCCTCGCGCACAGCCCCCTTGATCAGCACGGTTCCGTCGTAGATCTCGGGAACCTCCATCTCGAACAAACGCATGACGAGCTCAGGGTTGACGCGAGAAACAACGATCTGAGGGCCGCGCGAGACTTTCAGAACATCGATGATCACGACCCGAATGCGGTCACCGATGTTGTAGTGCTCGGCTCGGGACTGCTCGCGTCGTGGCAGCAAGCCCTCGGTGCGACCGAGGTCAATCACCATATCACCACGCTCGAACCGCTTGACGATACCGGTTACCAGCTCTCCGACTCGCTCGATGAACTCGTTGTAGATGTTCTCACGCTCGGCATCGCGCACCTTCTGAAAGATCACCTGCTTGGCCGCCTGAGCGGCTATGCGACCGAGCGCTTCGGTAGACCGGTAGATTCGTACGGTGTCGCCGACTCCGGCGTTGGGGTCGTGCTCGTGGGCGTCAGGAACGGAAATCTCCAAGAGGTCGTCGGAGACGGTCTCCACGACCTGCTTCGCCACCCAGACGTCGACCTCACCGGTCTCCCGGTTCAGCTTCGCTTCGAGCTCCTCTTCGGTGCGGTAGTACTTCTTTGCAGCTACCGCCATCGCTTCCTCGATGGCATCGACGATGACATCCGGTGCGATGTTCTTCTCCCTGCCGATTTGCTCGATTGTCTGGAGCAACATTCGCGTCATTCCAGTCGCTCCCTATGTCCCACTCAATTTGGTCAAGAACCTATACTTCCGGGTCGAGGCGTATGCTGGCGACCCGCTCCATGGGGATCTCGAAAACCTCCCCATCAGGCTCGCGGACCGTCAGTGAATCGTCGTCAAAACCATCCAAAATGCCATGGAAACGGCGCCTACCCCTTTGTGGTGCGAAGGTCTTGACCTTCACCCGCTCACCAATGCTGCGCTCGAAGTCTCGCTTGTCCTGGAGAGTCCGAAAAAGACCCGGCGAGGACACCTCGAGGTGATACGAGTGGGGAATGAAATCCTCCACATCCAGCAAAACCGAGAGCTGCTTGCTCACGGCACTACAGTTGTCCAGGGTGACACCATCCTCTTTATCAATGAACACACGAAGGCGCCAGGAGCCCGAGTGGTTGACGTAATCACACTCCACCAACTCGCAGCCTTCCCTACGCGCCACTCGCTCAGCCAGGTCGGTAGCCTGTTCCTGGATCGAAGCCTGTCCCATCACGGTCTTCTCCCCGGCACGTGCGCCGCCTGAACCGATTGTTTGTTGGTATGCAAAGAAAAAAGCGGGCGCGGGGCCCACTTTCTCGCGAAGCACCCAGTAATTGCACTGTCAAAGTAGCACCTGACCCTGGGTTGAGCAACGCCGAGACCTCCTGATGGGACGGTTGACGGGAGTTTGGGGCAATTCCTTGTGAGGACGGCCAAGAGAGCCTCGTTCATAGCCCCGAATTGCACTCGGGTGTGTTCGTGCGACAGGGACAATTGTGAGAATATCGACCCTCAATGGAAGGCCCTTGGCCTCCCCCTCGCGGTTTCTCGCCGGGGTGCCCCCCCGCCATCCAACGCCAGAGTGAGTTCGCCATGCTGGAATCTACCCTTACCGACCTGGAATGCACCCGTTGCGGCAAGCTCTATGACACAGAGCAGATCCAAACCCACTGCCCATGCGGTGGCCCCCTGTACCCGCGTTACGACCTGGAGGCGGCTGCCTCCGCCTGGAACAGGGGCAAGGGGCTCGCCGGTCGCCCGCAGGGGTTTTGGCGGTATGCCGACCTGTTGCCGATCCGCAACCCAGAGAATCGATTGAACCTGGGCGAGGGCGGCACACCATTGCTGCAGGCACAGCGCACCGCCGAGCGGGTCGGAGTGAGCCGATTGCTGGTCAAGGATGAGGGCCTGAATCCTACGGGATCCTTCAAGGCGCGCGGCTTGTGCGCCGCGGTGAGCAAGGCCAGAGAGCTGGGTGTGACCGAGCTCGCCATACCCACCGCGGGGAACGCTGGCGGCGCCATGGCGGCCTACGCTGCCCGCGGAGGGATGAACGCCACCGTCTACATGCCATCCGACACCTGCGTGGAGTTCATCGACGAGTGTCGCGGACTCGGCGCCGAGGTGATCTTGGTGGAGGGCCTCATCACCGACGCTGGCGCGGCGATGGCCAAGGACGGGAAAGAGCGCGATTTCTTTACCATCGCAACATTGAAGGAACCCTATCGCGTCGAGGGCAAGAAGACGATGGGCCTCGAGCTCGCGGAGCAACTCGATTGGCAACTGCCCGACGCGATCATCTACCCGACCGGTGGCGGCACGGGCCTTCTGGGAATGTGGAAGGCGTTCGCCGAGCTCGAGGCAATGGGCTGTATCGACTCCTACCGGCCGCGGATGATCGCCGTACAGACTGAAGGCTGTGCGCCCATCGTGCGCGCCTTCCACGCCGGTGACGAGTTCGCCGAGATGTGGGAGAACGCCGAGACTCTGGCCAGCGGTTTGCGGGTACCGGCCGCCTTCGCCGACCGCGAGATCCTCATGGTTTTGCGCGAGTCCGACGGAGACGCAATTGCAGTCAGCGACACTGAGCTGCTGGAGGCCACCTACCACATCGGGGCCGATGAGGGCATCTACACAGCTCCCGAGTCCGGAGCAACCATCGCCGCCGTGCGCAAGCTGGTCGAGGAGGGTCGCCTCGACCCGTCCGGCACCATCGTTTCCTTCTTCACGGGCAGCGCCTACAAGTATGTCAGTGGGATGAAACAGGGGGTCGTATGATCGTCGTTCCGATTCGGCAAGTCATCGCCTCCGCCGGAGCCGCATGAAGATGTCCGATAGAAAGGAACGACCCACGGTTCTCGCCGTGTTCACCGGCGGCACCATCTCCTGCACGCTCGATCCCGACACCGGCCTGCCCTCGCCGACACTGAGCGGTCAGGAGATTCTGGCGATGGCGCCACAGATCGGAGGGTTCGCCGACGTCATTGTCGATGACTTCGGCAAGTACCCCGGGCCGCAGATGTACCCCAACCGGGTTCTCTCCTTGGCGCGCCGCATATCAGCCGCCGCTGAAGGTGGCACTGTGGATGGTGTCGTGGTGACCCACGGCACCGACACCATGGAAGAAACCGCCTTTCTGCTCGACCGCCTCCTGCAGATCGACGTGCCGGTGGTCATGCTCGGCTCGATGAAGCTGGCTTCGGATCCGTGCCGCGACGGCCCGGCCAATATCCAGTCTGCCTGCCAGGTAGCGACCCATCCTGAGGCTCGCGGGCGTGGCGTCCTCGTTGACATGTCCGACTCGATTCACGCGGCAGCGCACGTCGTCAAGATCCACGCCGAATCGCTGGACGCTTTCGCTAGCCCCGAAACCGGCCCTCTGGGCGTTGTTGACCGAGGGCGGGTGATCTTCTTCTCCCCAGCGCATGAACCGAGCTTGCCGAAGGTCGATATCGAGAGGCTCGTAGCCCGCGTTGACCTTATCAGGGCCTACCCCGGTGGGGACGGCCGATTCGTGGAGGCGAGCCTGGATGCCGGCGCTGAAGGCCTGGTAATTGAGGGAATGGGAAGAGGCAATCTCACCCCTGAGCTCGCCGCGGCTGTGGTCGCTGTCGCCGGCAAGATCCCCGTCGTACTGACGACACGGTGTTTGAAGGGGCGCGCGGCTCCGATGTACGGGTACGAGGGTGGAGCGGCCCATCTTCGGACCACCGGCGTGATCTTCTCGGACTTCCTGGCCGGCAACAAAGCACGTCTCATGCTGATGATGCTGATCGAGCAGGGAGCCGACCGCGACACTCTCCTTCAGGTCTTCGAGGCCGGTCACTACGACTAGTATTATTACTTTGACGTTATGATCCGGAGTACTATTAGGATGTTGCCGTACGTCTGGGACGTTGCCGTACGTCGCCCCGCGCACGTATCATGCTTCTCAGAGGCAACGGGCAACACTGGCTCAGGCGAAGCTCGGAGGTAGCGACATTATGTTCGGCTCGATCGGCGGTACCGAGCTCCTGGTGATCCTCGTCATCGCCTTGCTCATCTTTGGTCCGCGAAAGCTACCGGAGCTGGGACGAACGATTGGCGGGGCTCTCTCGGAGTTCAAGCGCGCGTCCAACGATATCAAGCGCTCTCTCGAGGAGGAGCTGACCCTAGAGGAGCGAGATAACGACTACTCGAAGGGCCCCGATCAAACCAGCTGACCCTGCCGCTGGGCCCCCGGCCCGGCCACACCTCGCTCGAACCCGATGCCCCCTTCCGAAACGCCGAGAGGAATGGGACGAGAGAATCTCCCCGAGATGTCTCTTGTCGCCCACCTACAGGAGCTCAGACGTAGGCTTTTCACATCTGTCATTGCCGTGGTCGTGGGCGCCATTCTCTGTTGGTTCATCCACAAGCAGCTCTTCGCCATTCTGACCCTTCCCGTTACGAGCCTCCTTCCAGAGGATGCAAACCAGCTTGCATTCCTCTCGCTTACGGAACCCTTCATCCTCTACATGAAGGTGTCGCTGGTCGCCGGCCTTTTTCTCGCCTCGCCGGTGGTCATCACGCAGGCATGGATGTTCGTCGCGCCCGGTCTGTATAAGCGCGAGAGGCGCTCGGCGCTGCCGGTCATCTTTTTTTCAGTGGTCTTTTTTCTTACCGGCGCGGCCTTCGGCTACTTCATTCTCTTTCCGATCATGGCGAAATTCTTCCTTACGCTGGGAGCAGAGTTCCGCCAGGTGCTGACCGTCAACAACATGTTCAGCTTCCTGCTCCGCACGTTGCTCGGCTGCGCCCTGGTCTTCGAATGGCCGATCGTCGTCTTCTTCCTCGCCCGTCTCGGGATCTTGACCGCGGGAGCGATGTTGCACGGATTCCGCTACGCCATATTGGGCATCTTCGCGATTGCCGCGGTGGTTACGCCTACCCCCGACATGGCAACCCAGACGATCCTCGCCATACCCATGCTTCTCCTCTACCTGCTGGGCATCGGCATCGCCTGGGTGGTCCAGCCTCGCGGTTAGCCCGCATTTCTCCTCACCCTTCTGCGCGGGCCTATCCGCACCCTCGCGACGAAGCGTGAGGAGCAATGCGGGCTTTAGCGAACAAAGAAAGGGAGGGCCCGGCCGAGGCCGAACCCTCCCTGAATCTGGCAGTGCGCGGTCAGCAGCAATTGTGGCCTGCCGATCCCACGCCTAGCTGAGTGGCGAATCAGAAGCCGCCCATGCCACCCATGCCGCCCATGCCGTCCATCCCACCCGGGGGCATGCCGGCGCCTGGATCCATGGCCTTCTTCTTCTCTGGGATCTCAGCAACCAACGCTTCGGTCGTGAGAAGCAAACCGGCCACCGACGCGGCGTTCTGCAGGGCCGCACGGGTCACCTTCGCGGGATCGATGACACCGGCCTTGATAAGATCCTCGTACTCGCCGGTCTCGACATTGAAGCCCTTCGCGCCCTTGAGCTCCTTGACCTTCTGCACGACGATCGAGCCCTCCAGCCCGGCGTTGGCAGCCAAGCAGCGCAGCGGCGCCTCGAGCGCCTTGATGACGATCTCGGAGCCGACTTTCTCATCGCCTTCGATATCGAGAGCCTCGATCTTGGAGACGCTTCGCAGCAAGGCGACGCCGCCGCCGGCGACTACGCCTTCCTCCACCGCTGCACGGGTGGCGTTCATGGCGTCCTCAACGCGCGCTTTCTTCTCCTTCAACTCGGTCTCGGTCGCGGCACCCACATTGATCAGCGCAACACCACCGGCGAGCTTCGCCAGGCGTTCCTCGAGCTTCTCCCGATCGTAGTCCGAGGACGTATCCTCGATCTGCGTGCGGATCTGGTCAATGCGGCCCTTGATGTCTGAGGCGCTACCGGCGCCCTCCACGAGGGTCGTGTTGTCCTTGCTGATGATCACCTTCTTGGCGGAGCCGAGGTCTTCGATCTTGACGTTCTCGAGCTTGATGCCGAGATCCTCGGTGATGTAGTTGCCCTTGGTGAGCACCGCGATGTCCTGCAGCATTGCCTTGCGACGATCGCCGTAGCCCGGGGCCTTCACCGCACAGCCCTTGAGGGTGCCACGGATCTTGTTGACCACCATCGTAGCGAGCGCCTCTCCATCGACATCCTCGGCGAGGATCAGCAAGGGCCGGCCGGAGCGAGCCACTTGCTCGAGCAACGGCAACAGGTCGTTGAGCACCGAGATCTTCTTCTCATGGATGAGAATGAGAGGGTCATCGAGCTCGACTTCCATGCTCTCGGGATCGGTGACGAAATAGGGCGACAGGTAACCGCGATCGAACTGCATCCCCTCGACAACCTCGAGGGACGAGTCCATCGACTTGGCTTCCTCCACCGTGATGACTCCGTCGCGGCCGACCATCTCCATGGCCTCGGCGATCATCGTCCCGATCTCGGTGTCTCCGTTGGCCGAGATCGTGGCCACCTGCATGATTTCTTCTTTGTCCTTGATGCTCTTCGAGAGCTTGCCGATGCCCTCGACGACGACCTGGACGGCTTGGTCGATGCCGCGCTTGAGCGCCATCGGATTGGCGCCGGCCACCACATTCTTGACACCTTCGCGGTAGATCGCCTCGGCGAGAATCGTTGCCGTGGTCGTGCCGTCACCCGCGACGTCCGAGGTCTTGCTGGCAACCTCGCGGACCATCTTGGCGCCGAGATCTTGCACCTTGTCGGGGAGCTCGATTTCCTTGGCCACGGTAACGCCGTCCTTGGTAATCACCGGGCTACCCCAAGACTTACCCAGCACGACATTGCGGCCCCGCGGACCAAGCGTAATCTTGACGGCATCAGCGAGCTGGCTGACGCCCTCGAGCACTTTCTGGCGTGCGTCTTCGTGAAAGAGAACCTGCTTTGCCATCTTTGGAATCCTCCGTGAACTACTTGCCCAAGACAGCGAGCACGTCGTCTTCACGCATGATCACGTGGTCGACGCCGTCGATCTTCACGTCGCTGCCGCCATACTTCGAAATCAGTACCCGATCGCCGACCTCCACCTCGAGTGGAAGCCTTTCGCCCTCGTCGTTGCGCCGGCCATCGCCAACAGCGACAACCTCTGCCTCGAGCGGCTTTTCCTGGGCGGTGTCCGGGATGATGATCCCACCGCGAACAACTTCCTCGGCCTCGAGCCGACGCAGCAGGATGCGATCTGCCAATGGCTTCACGTTGGCCATCAGTACAACCCTCCGTCTTGATTTTCAGGTGAACAGAATCGTCCGCCGACGTCCTCCAGCCGCTCTAGTGCAAGCGCAGGCCGTCACTACCATGTTGATCGGGATCAGAGACGGGCCGCCCTTGTACGTAGAGGTGGGACGCGGCATGAGAGAAGAAACAAACCTAAAGCCCAAGGTACAGAACTTGAGCCTTCCTTATGCAGATAATATTAGCGAGATGTTTTTCGATTGTCAAGCGAGTCACCGGCACTCAGGCTACTCACCCGCGGGCCGGAAATCCTCCAGCACCAGTTGTGGGTTGTTCCGACCGCGCCAGCGTCGCATCTGCAGGCTGGCCACGGCGTCGATCCGCCGACAGTCCGCGAGGAAGGGAGCGACTCGTGCCTGGCGCCAGGCGATGGCCTCGATATCTCCACTGGAAGTCGAGAGCTTCATTTTCAGGTGTGCCCCGTTGATGACGACGACATCGCCATTGATCATCATGTCCAGACAGATGAAGCGAGGCTCCCGGTTACCGGCGCCGAACGGGGCCAGGCGGCCCAGCTCCAGCGCCAGATCGCGCAAGGAAACATCGGCCGGGAGCTCGGCATCACACTCGAGGCACTCCGTTCTTCGCAGGGCATCCTCGAGGACTTCTCGTCCGGTCGCCAATATGGCTTCTCGGAAGGCGCAAACGTTTTGGGCCTTGAGCCGTATGCCGGCCGCCTGCTTATGACCGCCGAACTCCTCGAGATGCTCGCCTGCCTCGCGCAGGGCTGCCAGGATATCGAATCCGGCTATTGACCGGGCGGAGCCATGCGCCTCGTCGCCTTCAATGCTGATCACGATCGCGGGTCTTCGCCAGTGCTCCACGAGTCGGCTGGCGACAATTCCGATGACACCGCGGTGCCAACCCTGGCCCGCAGCCACCACGAAAGCATCCTCGGGTGACGGCTCCTGCTCGAGCGCCGACTGCACGATCTCCTCTCCCAGCTGCTGCCGTTGCTTGTTCACCTGGTGCAAGTGCTTGGCCAGGTGTCTGGCGCGTCCAGGGTCGCCGGTGAGAAACATCTCGATCGCGGCACTCGCATCGTCGAGCCTGCCTGCCGCGTTGATGCGCGGTGCGAGACGAAACGCGACGTCGGTCGTCGTCACTGCCGCACGCCCCACTCCGGAGACATCCATGAGGGCGAGCAAGCCTGGGTTCACTGCGTCCTTGAGCGTCTTGAGCCCGTGGTGGGTGATGATGCGATTCTCACCCCTGAGGGGCGCCAGATCCGCGATGGTACCGATGGCCACCAGCTTCAGAAGCGCCGTTCCACGCCGTCCGCTGGCATGCCGCTGCAGAACTCCACGACCTAGCTTGAAAGCCACCCCAACCGCCGCCAGGTCAGACTCCGGATAGCCGGAATCGGGTAGACACGGGTCCAACACAGCCAGCGCCTCGGGAATCTCATCTCCCGGCTGATGGTGGTCGGCGATGATGAGGTCGATGCCGAGCTGCCGCGCCCGCTCAGCAGCCGCGAGGGCGGTGATGCCGCAATCGACCGCCACCAGTACCTTGGCTCCCGCTTCATGGGCGCGGTCAACGCTGCTCGGGTTGAGACCATAACCCTCGCGCAAGCGGTGCGAGACGCTGTAGCCAACGTCTCCTCCCAGCGTGCGCAAGCAGGTGACCAGCACAACGGTGGCCGTGATGCCGTCGACGTCGTAGTCGCCGTGGACAAGAATTCGTTCGTTACGATCGAGAGCCGCGAGGAGGCGGTCTACGGCCGCCTCCATCTGGACAAAATCGAACGGGGAATGGAGACCATCGAGCGACGGATAAAGGTAGGCCTGCACGTCCTCATGCTCGGTGATTCCCCGGGCCGCCAACACCCGCGCCGTGGTCGCCGAAAGGCCGAAGCCCGACTCGAGGGCTGATACCGCCTGTGGATCGGTCTCCCGAAGACGCCAACGGCGGTGCGGAATTGGCCATCCTGGGTCGGAGACGGCCACCGCCACCCCTACTCTTGGCCGGAGTTTGCAGCGAGAGCGCCCATGGCGCGGAACTTCTGGTAGCGTTGCTCCAGGAGCGTGTCAATGTCCGTTGCGGTCAACTCGTCGAGCTGCTTCTCCAGAACTACACCGAGGTTGTGAGAGATGGCCTGGGGATCGTTGTGAGCTCCACCCGGAGGTTCGGGAATTACCTCATCAACGAGGTTCAAGCCCTGTAGATCCTCGGATTTCAGCTTGAGTGCCTCGGCAGCCTCCTCGGGGTGATCGGCATCTCGCCACAGGATCGAGGAGCACGACTCGGGAGAGATGACCGAGTAGGTCGAGTACTCGAGCATATTGACGCGATCGCCAACGCCGATGCCCAGCGCCCCACCACTGCCGCCCTCGCCGATGATGGTGACGATAATCGGCGTCCGCAACATGGCCATCGAACGCAGGTTGACAGCGATGGCCTCCGCGACCCCACGCTCCTCGGCGCCCGACCCCGGGTATGCCCCCGGCGTGTCGATGAAGGTCAACACAGGGCGAGCGAACTTCTCGGCCAAACGCATGACCCGCAAGGCCTTTCGGTAGCCTTCTGGATGAGGCATGCCGAAATTTCGACGCAGCTTCTCCTTGGTCGAGCGCCCCTTCTGCTGGCCCACGACACAGATCGGCCTGCCGTTGAACTCGCCAAACCCAGTGACCATGGCCTCATCGTCGCCGTAATGGCGGTCACCATGCATCTCGACGAACCCATTGAACAACCTGCGCACGTAGTCCAGCGTATAGGGACGCTTCGGGTGGCGGGCGACCAACGTGATCTCCCACCGCGACAGGTTGCTGTAGATTTCCTGGCGAGTGCTGTCGAGCTCCTCTTCGAGCTTGGCCAGTTTCTTGTCGCGCTCGGACGAAGAAGGAAACAGGCTGAGCTCCTTGATCTGCGTTTCGAGCTCGATGATCGGTTTTTCGAAGTCCTCAGCTTTCCGGTGCATAGCGCCAAGAGGTTAGCACGACAAACTTGCCATGTGACCCTCGGGTCGGCACGATTCAAATGTCAAGATTCCCCAAACGCCGCGCGCGTTTCCGATCCCCACACAAAGAGCGCACGCCTCCATGATCCTCCTGATGGCAGGTCGGTTCCTGCTTGCGCTGACCTGCGGCGCGGGACTGCTGGTGGCCACCACAGCGAACGCAGGTGGCAAGGCCGCAGAACCATGGGCCCCGCACGCCAACTCGCCCTCTCATGGAGGGCGTTTGCCCGCCCGTCAGGAGTCCTTGCCCGCTCTGCCCTTGAGTCTCGATGCGGAGGTGAGCGTCAGTCCTGATAGGGCCAGACTGCGGGTGGAAGCCCGCCTCACCTTCAGAGTAGAGACCGCCTCTGAAGAGGTGGAGTTTCTGTTGCGCCCCGAGGTGGAGCTCGACACCGTCGAGGATGCCGACGGCATGCCCCTCGCCTACGAACGCGGCCGAAACGCAGTCTCGATCCGTTGCCCGACCATGGCCCCTGGCTCGACGATGGCCTGGAGGTTCAACTACACGGTCCGGCTCAGCAGGCCTTTGGCGGAGCTCGATAGTTTCTACACCGCCAATCCCTGGTACCCCTACGTGACCTCGCCGCATGAGGACGACGAGTTTCTGCGCAATGTCCCAACCGTGGCCCGCATTTCTGTTCGCGTACCCGAACCATGGGTTGCAGTCTCCAGCGGCCGGCTCGAAGTTGCGCGAGACTCAGGGGAACGTTGGTATGTCTGGACGCAAGCGCGCCCATCATCTCTTCATCCGCTGATCGTGGGTCGCTTTCGAAGCCTCGAGATCAGATCCGGCGGGGTCCTCGGCAGGGGGTTTTTCTCTGAGGAACACGCCGAGATCGGAGAGGAGTTCGTGCGCACCTCGTTGGCGATCATCGAGTTCTACGGACGCACGATGGGGAGT
>JAUWTE010000325.1 GCA_030609765.1 Acidobacteriota bacterium | reverse complement strand
TTCCGCTCGAACCTTGAGTTTGGCTCGAGGCCAGAAAGGGAGACAGCTGCTCCGGCGGTCAGATTCCCACACTGCTCCGACGTCGTGGCTCGGGCGCCAGCATCGCTTCGATCCGAGAATCCTGACTGACCACGCGCATGAACGCCTCCATCACCACAGGATCGAACTGCGTCCCCGTCAGCTCCGTCATGAGATCGATGACCTTTTCGAAGGGCATGGCTGATCGATAGGGCCGATCGGAGACGAGGGCGTCAAAGACATCCGCCACGGCGAAGATCCGCGCACGGATGTCGATTTCCTCGCCAGCGGCGCCATCGGGATAGCCAGAACCGTCAAACCACTCGTGGTGCTGCAGAACGATCGGGATGACTCCATCGAAGGACTTGACCGGCTCCAGGATCTGGGCGCCCATGCTGGGGTGCTGCCGCATCACCCTCATTTCCTCATCCGTCAGCCTGCCGGGTTTGTCGAGGATCTCGGCGGGGGTACCGATCTTGCCGATGTCGTGCAGGAGCCCGCCGCGTTGCAGGTGGTCGAGCTCGAGCTCGCTCAATCCTAGCTCCCGGCCAATCTTCAAAGCCATCGAGGTGACGCGCTCGGAGTGACCCGCGGTCCACGGCGACTTGGCGTCGATCGTACGGGCCAGGGCCAGCAGGGCGCCCCAGGTGAGCTCGTCGAGCTCGATGATCAGGCGGGCATTCGAGAGCGCCACGGCAACCTGGTCAACCACTTGCCTGGCCAGGGCGAGATTGTCTTGGGTGTGGAACGTCTCGGTCTCGAAACCCAAACAGAGGATCGCTGCCAGCTGCTCCTGCACGGAGATGGGCAATGCGAGGAAAGCGTTGTTACCCTGCTTGGCCATGGGCTCGAGATAGGAAGGCCCACCATTGTCCATCGTGAACGAAAGACCGTTGGGATTTGCCAGGAGCTCATCCAGCCCGCTGGACCCGAGAATGTGATCCTCCTCGAACGGCTCGCCACCCCACTTGAGGTTTCGCCACCAGATCTGGGCTCGGCTCGAGTCCGTCGCGTTGATGAGGATCAGGCCGACGGCGTCGCAGGGGATCACCTCCGGCATGTGCGCGAGCACGGTTCGGACAATCTTCTTGATGTCCAGCACCGACAGGATGGAGCGATCGATCTCGGCCATCGCCGTCAGCGCACGAAACTGGCTACCGAGCTGGCCGGCCATGAGGTTGAAGGAGTCGGCGAGCTCCTCGAACTCGTCGCCACTCGTTACACGCACGCGGCTATCGAACTCCCGGTTGGCAATGCGCTGGGTGCCCTCTCTCAAGCGCTCCAATGGCACCAGGCTCCGGCGGATTTGACTGATGCTCAGCAACAGCACCGCCCACAGTGACAATAGGGTCACTAGGGGGAACAGCCTGCGGAACTGCCTGACCGGGGCGTTCACCTCGGAGCGTGCCTGCAGGAGGACCACCGACCACGTGGGCACGAAGAAATTGTAGGCGTCTCCCATCGGCCGGTAGCTACACAGATATTCTTCCCCGAGGAACGACCACTCGAACTCGCCGATCGACTCGCTCAATTCAGGCAGAATCTCGTCACCGATCCTGGAGCTACCCGGGAACGATGTGAACAACAACCGGTTTTCTTCGTCGAAGACCGAAACCTCGATTCCGCCCGGCGCTACGTCTCCCACGTCGCCGGTCCACAGGTAGGGCAGGCTGACTTTCGCCGTGAGGAGGCCTGCCGTGAGATCATCCTGGTCCAGAGCGGTCGTCAGAAAGACGGCAGCCGGCTGCTCGGTCATCGCCACCGTGGAAACCAGGGTCCTGCCCAGGCTGATGTGGTTCATTTCTTCCGCAGATCGTTCGGGAAGGCCCTCGAGCTCACCGAAGATCGGTGTCATCCTGCCCTCGCCATCAATCGAGGCGATGGCGAGGAAACGCTGCTCGAAATCGGAGCGCCGGAGCAGCTGCTCGGGGTCGACAGGCTCGCCGGGGGCCGGACGGATGGTGGACTGCAGAATCTCGAGCTCGGCCTCGAGCATGAACAGACGTTCGTGAACACTCATCGCGAACGACTTGGTGTCCTGCTGCAAGCGCGCCCGGCTCTGCTCGTAGAGAGTCCCGGAAACCTGCACGAAAGAGAGGAGTGTCATGGCGGCGATGGGCAGCAGGGCACAGATCACGAAGAGCACGAGGATGCGCCGCGCCACCTTGCTCTTGAGGACTCCGAAATCGAACATCACGCCTTACCCCTGGGATCAGAATTCCTCTGCCAATCCGACCCAAGCTCCGTCGAGGGCGCGCACGATATCGTCGCGACTGGCCTTGGCAGTGAGCGGCGGGGCATGGGTTTCGTCCTTACCGTTGCTCCACATATCGTAGTCGGAGTTCAAGGGGGTCATGAAGTGGTCCCTGCGGTAGCCCTTTGGCTTCTCCTTCGCGCCCTGAACGCCGATCTTGACGTATTCGTAGGGGTTGCCCCAGGGGTCCATCTGGTTGGCGTAGCCGACTTCACCGAGGTTGTCGGGCCACCTGCTGTTGTCGAGATAGAACATCCGGATGTCCTCGCCCGCCACGACGATGTCGCCGATTGCCTTGGAGACGCGCGCCTTGTCCAGCGCCTCCATATACTCGGGCAGCCCGATCGCCGCGATCGTGCCGGTCATCGCCACGACGATGAGCAACTCGATGAGCGAGAAGGCAGCGGAGTGCTCATTTCGCACCTCACGCCACATGCGCCGGCCAAGCGTGCGCATACGACGCCTCAACCGCCGCCGCCAGCGGAGAGCACGCGATGGCTGCACCTGGGCCCCCAAGGACATCATGACTCCTCGTCGAGAGTAAAATTCTTCAACTGTGATCGTAGCTTGCCGGCCTTGTCCTCTACATCCCCTAATCGTTCGCGAACCTCCGGTCCCGTTCCCTCCTCCACCGCAGCCCTGAGCTCCACGAGGCCCGACTGGAGCTTCTCATCCAGATAATCGATCTCTCGGATTCTGTTCCGCAGGCTGTCGAGCATCTCGCCAAGGTTCTCGCCGTCTTCTTTCAAATAGTCGTTCTTGCGGAGGCGCACGTTGCCAGACAGATCGCCCTCCCCGATGGCCTGGTGAACCTGCCGGAATCGGTAGAGCGGGCCCGCGACGCGATGGGAAACAAGAAGCGAGTGCGCACCGATCAGAAGGAGCACCAGAGGGATCGCAGGCCAGAACCGGTAATGCAGTGACAGGAACTCTCCCGCTACGATTCCGCGCTGTTCCGGCGAAAGTTCCTCGGTGTCGAGCTGGGTCATCAACGGGACGAACAGAACGGCGGCGAGGATCACCACTGTGATGACGAAGTACAAGAAGGTGAACAGGAGCATGCGGACCTGGAAGTCGGAGAGCAGAAACTGCTTTCTCCTTATGGTCAGTTTGCGCATCTAGCGGCTCCTCATCCAGACGATGTATCTCTGATTCTTCAAGCGAATCTGATGCTGTTCCCCGCCACCGAAGAAGAAAAAGGAGAACCTGTAGGGGTCGCCCTCGGGGTTGGTGTACTCCACGGTGTACAGGTTGTCGCCCACGAAGGGGATTCTCTCGACGCGGGTGATGAGGTAGGTCTCGGAAGTGCCTTCACCGGTGCCGAACGTAATCGTCGTGCCGCGGATCGTGAAGAACCGATCGAAGTACTTCTCGTTATCGGTTTCCCAGACACCGATGAGCTCGGGGGGGACGGGCGTCGCCTGCGCCGGGGCGCACGCGATCTGGCCGAACACCAGCGTGGCGAGCAAGGCTAGTAGCGCTATGCAAGAGCGTTGAATGCGCATCTTTCCTCAGAAGTAATCAATACTACGCACAGCAATAAGTCTGCTACTGACATATACGCTCTTTTGCCCACCAGTTGTCAACTCCTGATTATGAAATGTCGCTTGAGGTCACCTCCCCGCCGCCGATCCCGCAATGGATTGCCGCCTCGAGTCGATGCCCCGCCCGCCGATCCCCCGCCTGTCGATGCCGTGATCGCGTCGCCCTGCTCCCAGCGGGTAGACTTCATCCTCTCGGAGGGTTTTGAGCCTAGGAGTCTCGAGGCGCAGCCGCGGAGGAGAGAGTGATGACCGAAGTCGGGAGGCATGCGAGCGAAGATGCGCTGATTGAGCTGGTCCAAGCCCTCGTCCGGATTCCCAGCGTCCTCGGGGGCGAAGGCAAGGTCGCCGAGCTCATGGCCGAGCAGATGCGCCGCCTCGGCTTCGATGCCATCGAAATCGACGCTACCGGCAACGCCGTGGGTGTGATCGAGGGTGCGGCGGTGGGTCCGACTCTCCTCTACGACGCGCACATGGACACCGTCGACGTTCTTCCCCGCGAAGCCTGGCAGCATGATCCGTTCGGCGGTGAGATCGTTGCGGATCGCATCTATGGTCGCGGCAGCTCCGACATGAAGGGGGCGCTGGCAGCCATGGTGCATGCTGCCGCCGGCCTTGACCGGGAACGACTCGCGGGGCGTGTGGTGGTGTCGGCATCGGTCGGAGAAGAGCTTATCGAGGGTGCCGCCCTGCGCACCGTTATGGAGCGGTATCCACCGGACTATGTCGTCATCGGGGAGGCCTCCGGGCTCGATCTCGTGCGTGCCGGCCGTGGCCGAGCC